>NZ_PNOZ01000046.1:0-51101 GCF_002879555.1 Verrucosispora sp. ts21
TTGGCACTGGCTTATCAAGCACCCTGTTGAGTTCTCAAAGAACAACCACACACCATCAAGCAACCCACCAGGGCCACCATCCGGGGCATCCGTTCCACTCTCATGCCCGCCGCTCTCGCGCCGGGCACTTTTACTACGTTACCCGCTGGTTTCCGCCGTGTCAAATCGGCTTGCGCCGGTTTGACACGCTTCCACCCTTTCTCCGGGCACCATGAGCGAATCGGCTGACGCCGTTACGTTCGTGGTTTCCGGCAGGCCAGCCGCTGCGGTTTCCCGCTAGCGCGCCTGGGCCCCTGCCAGCGGCCAACCATACCCGGTCGGTTCCGCTTCACCAAATCCGCCTCGCGGCGACTCTGGGGCACCACCCGGTCCCGTCTCGAAGCGGCTACGCCGCCCGCTCGGGAAGGTTGACCTGCGCTCGGCCTTCAGGTCTTTCGACCTGTTTCGTCCGGTCCGCGCTGGCAGAGAGAAAGTTACGCGCCCGGCGGTTTGATCGTCAAATCCGCCGGACGCGTCGCGCGTCACACTCCGCGACAGTGGCTCATTCGACTGCGGCGGGAACGTCCAGTTCGACACCGGCGAACGAGCGCTTGCCCCGGCGCAGCACCAGGTAGCGGCCGTGCAGCAGGTCGTCGGCCCCGATCACCGCGTCCGCCTCGGTGACCCGGACGTTGTTGACGTAGGCGCCGCCCTCGGCGATCACCCGGCGGGCCTCCTTCATGCTGGGCACCAGGCCGGACTCCTTGAGCAGGGCGGCCGCCTCCGGCAATTTGTCGAGGCGTACCAGGCCGGCTTCGGTGAGCGCGGCGCGCAGGGTCGCCGCCGACAGGTCCGCCAGGGAGCCTCGACCGAACAGCGCCTGACTGGCGGCCACCACCTGGGCCATCTCCCGCTCACCGTGCACCAGGGTGGTGAGTTCCTCGGCGAGGGCACGCTGGGCGGCACGGGACGCGGGCCGTTCCGCGGTCTCCTTCTCCAGCGCTTCGAGCTCCTCGCGAGAGCGGAAGCTGAAGTAACGCAGGTAGCGCCCGACATCGCGATCGTCGACGTTGATCCAGAACTGGTAGAACGCGTACGGGCTGGTCATTTCGGGGTCGAGCCAGATCGCGCCGCCCTCGGTCTTGCCGAACTTCGAGCCGTCGGACTTGGTGACCAGCGGTGTGGTGAAGGCCTGCACCGGGCCGGCGCCGCGACGGCGGACGTAGTCGACGCCGGCGGTGATGTTGCCCCACTGGTCGGAGCCGCCGAACTGGAGTTGGCAGCCGTACCGGCGGTGCAGTTCGAAGAAGTCGTTGGCCTGGAGCAACTGGTAGCTGAACTCGGTGAAGCTGATGCCGCTCTCCAGCCGGGCCCGGACCACCTCCCGCGCCAGCATCTTGTTCACCGGGAAGTGCTTGCCCACGTCCCGGAGGAACTCGACCACCGACATCTCGCCGGTCCAGTCCAGGTTGTTGACCAGCAGGGCCGCGTTGTCACCGGTGTACGACACGAAGGGCGCAAGCTGGTCGCGGATGCGCTGCACCCAGCCGGCGACCACCTCGGGCGCATTGAGGGTGCGCTCGGCGCTCTCCTTCGGGTCGCCGATCTGACCGGTCGCGCCACCGACCAGCAACAGCGGACGGTGGCCGGCGAGTTGCAGGCGGCGTGCCGTGGCGACCTGCATCAGATGGCCGGCGTGCAGGCTGGGCGCGGTCGGATCGAAGCCCACATAGAAGACGGTCGCCGGGCCGTCGAGCAGTGCGCGCAGCTCGTCGGGGTCGGTGGAGTCCTGGATCAGGCCACGCCACCGCAGGTCGTCGGTGAAGGAGTCCCGCCCGGCCGGCGGGAGGTTGCTGTCGGTCACGGTCACCGATTCTCCCCCATCAGCGCCTCTGTGCCCTACCGGGTTCGCACCGCTGCCACCTCGGTAGGGTGACGTTGCC
Source organism: Verrucosispora sp. ts21 (assembly GCF_002879555.1). NCBI lineage: Bacteria > Bacillati > Actinomycetota > Actinomycetes > Micromonosporales > Micromonosporaceae > Micromonospora > Verrucosispora sp. ts21. The sequence goes on from NZ_PNOZ01000046.1 coordinate 1,923, forward strand.
AAGATCGAGGAGGCCGCCATGGAGATGTCCGAGCTCTCGACCGGGTTCTTCGCCCTGCTCGGCTTGGAGTACGGGGAGACCAGCGGTGATCGGGTGACGGTCCGTTGGCGGGTACGGCCGGAGCTGCTGCAGCCGTACGGCATCCAGCACGGCGGGGTCTACTGCTCGGTGGTGGAGACCGCGGCCAGCGTGGGTGCCGGCATCTGGTTGGGTGAGCGCGGACGGGTGGTCGGCGTGTCGAACCAGACGGACTTCCTGCGGCCCGTCGGCGACGGGGAGTTGACCGCGGTCGCCACTCCGGTACACCGGGGGCGCAGTCAGCAGTTGTGGCAGGTGGAGATCACCGACGCCAAGGATCGCCTGGTCGCCCGGGGACAGGTCCGCCTGCAGAACCTCTACCCCGACAGCTGAGGGTGTGATCGGGGAGTCGTCGAACGGCAGACCCATCCCTGTGCCCGTTTCGCGGTAGTTTGCGGCTTGGCGGCGATATTGTCGCGTCGATGACCGAGCCCGCGACGCCGTCGACGTGAAGAAGCTGCTCGCCGCCACGCTCGGCATCCTCTCCGCGGTCGGTGGCTTCGTCGACATCGGCGACCTGGTGGCCGCCGGTCAGGCCGGCGCCCGCTTCGGCATGGCCCACTCCTGGGTGCTGCTGCTCGGCGTGATCGCGATCTGCGCGTACGCCGAGATGGCCGGACGGATCGCGGCGGTGACCGGCCGCGCGGTGTTCGACCTGGTCCGGGAGCGGCTCGGGGCCCGCATGGCGCTTGTCAACCTGATCGCATCGTATGTGGTCACGGTGATCACCCTGGCCGCCGAACTGGGCGGTGTGGCACTGGCGTTGCAACTGGCCAGCGGGGTGCCGTACCTGCTCTGGGTGCCGGTCGCCGGGGCGGCGGTGTGGCTGGTGCTGTGGCGGGTGCGCTTCCCGGTGATGGAACGGCTGTTCGGGCTGGCCGGCCTGACGTTGGTGGTCTTCGCCGTGGCGCTGTTCTGGTTGCCGACCGACTGGGCGGCACTCGGGCGGGGCGCGGTGAGCATCGACGACGGCGGGCAGGGGTGGGGGGCGTACTGGTTCGTCGCGGTGGCGCTGTTCGCCTCGACGGTCAGCCCGTACGAGGTCTTCTTCTTCTCCTCCGGCGGTGTGGAGGAGCGGTGGAGCGCCGCCGACCTGGCTGACGCCCGGTTCAGCGTGCTTGTCGGCTTTCCGGTCGGGGGGTTCCTGGCGCTGTCGCTGATCGCCACCGCGACGGTGGTGCTGCGGCCCGCCGGCCTGACCGTTTCCGACCTCGGCGAGGTCGCCCATCCGGTCGTGCTGGCCTTCGGCGGGGTCGGCCTGGCGATCGCGGCGCTGGCGTTCTTCGCGGTCACCTTCGGCGCCGCGTTGGAGACCGGGTTGTCGGCCGCGTACGCCGCCGCGCAGTACTTCGGTTGGCAGTGGGGCAAGCGGGTCAGCCCGCGTGAGGCGGCCCGGTTCCACACCGTGTTGCTGGTCAGTGTGCTGCTCGGGGTGCTTCTGCTGCTCACCAGGATCGATCCGGTGACGCTCACCGAGTACATGTTGATCATCAGTGCGGTGGCGTTGCCGCTGACCTACCTGCCGATCCTGGTGGTGGCCAACGACCGCACCTATCTCGGCGACCGGGTCAACGGTCGGTGGCTCAACGTGCTGGGGGCGGTGCTGCTGCTGGTCATCGTGGCCGCGGCGATCGCCGCCATTCCGGTGGCCATCGGGACCAGAATGGGGCAGTGAGGATCCAGGTCAGCCATGATCTGCTCGACCGCCAGCTCGTCGACGTCGACGGCCGGCTGATCGGCAAGGTCGACGACGTGGAGTTCGCCCTGGACGCCCATGGGACGCCGTACCTGCGAACGCTGCTCACCGGGCCGGGCGCGCTCGGGCTGCGGGTCGGTGGCCGCATCGGCCGGATGCTGGTGTTGACCGCGGAACGGTTCGTCTCCGACCGGCCGATGGTGCCGCTGCGCATCCCGTACGGGTTCGTCGCACGCATCGACAGCGCGGTGTGGCTGCGGATACGCGCCGAGGACCTGCCCACCTCGCCGGTGGAGTTGTGGCTGCGTCGCCACCTGATCGGCAGGATTCCCGGGGCCGGCCGTGCGGGCGGGTGAGCTGCTCGGCCGCACCGCGTACGACGAGCAGGGCCGGCGGCTGGGTCGGGTGGTGGATCTGGTGGTGCGCGGCACGCCGGGCGGACCGTTGCGGTTGACCGATCTGGTGGTCACCCGGCACTGGTACGGGCGGCTCAGTGGCCGGTTGATCGGGCCGGAGCGCCATCCGTCCGGGCCGTGGGTGATCCGTGCCGTCGCCCGGTTGCTCGGCCGCAGCACCGTGCAGGTGCCGGTGCACCGGCTCAGGCTCGATCCGCCGGTGCCAGGTCTGCCCGAGGATCCCCCGACCCGTTGACGGCAGCGGACTCCGGTGACTCCTGCTCGGTCGCGTCCGGTGACTCCGGGTCGGCTGCCGATTCGGTTCGGCACAGCCGTACGCCGGTGATGGCACGGTCGTCGACCTCGGTGATCTCCAGCCGCCAACCGTCGACGGTGAGGTGCTCGCCGACGGTGGGGATCCGCCCGAGGGCGGCGAGCACCAGGCCGGCGACCGTGGTGTAGTCGCCGGCCGGGCGGGCCGGCAGTTCCACGCCGATGTCCGGCAGGTCGTGCACCGGGAAGGTGCCGGGCAACGCCAACGCGCCGTCGGCGTCGGTACGCACCTCGCGGATGTCCCGGTCGGTCTCGTCGTAGATCTCCCCGACGATCTCCTCGAGGACGTCTTCCAGGGTGACGATGCCGTCGACGGCGCCGCGCTCGTCCACGACCAGCGCCATGTGTTGGCGTTCCGCCTTGAACTGGCGCAGCGCGTCGACCACCGACACCGAGTCCGGCAACAGCATCGGTGGTCGTACGCACTCGTCGACGGGCTGGTCGTCGCGGACGCCGACCAGGTCCCGCAGGTGGATGACGCCGACCGTGTCGTCCAGGCCGCCGTGGCGGACCACCGGTGCGCGGGAGTGCCCGGAGGCGGCCAGCACCAGCCGGGCCGCCTCGGCGGTGGTGCCGCTGTCCAGGCAGAAGACGCTCAGCCGGGGCACCAGCACGGCGCGCAGCTTCCGGTCGGCGATCTCCACGGCACCGGCGATGATGGTCTGCTGCTCCTTGGTGAAGCCGTGGTTGCCGGCGACGATGTCCCGTAGTTCGTCGGGGCTGATCTCGTCGCGTTCCGGCTCCGGGTTCAGCCCCGCCATCCGGACCACCAGGTCGCTGGTGGCGCCCAGCAGCCACACCGCCGGGCGGGTGAGCGTGGCGAGCAGGTCCAGCGGGCGGGCGACGAGCAGTGCCCAGCGCTCGGGGATCTGCATCGCGATCCGTTTGGGGGCCAGTTCCCCGAAGACCAGGGTGACGAAGGTCAGCACCAGGGTGACCAGCACGATGGCGACCGGTTCGGCGGCTCGACCGAACACGTCCAGCAACGGTGTCAGCGGCCGGGCCAGTGACACCGCCGCCGCCGCCGAGGCGAGGAAGCCGGCCAGGGTGATGCCGATCTGGATGGTGGCCAGGAACCGGTTGGGGTCGCGGGCCAGGCGGGCCAGCACCTGTCCGGCTCGGCTGCTGCGGGCCAGCCGTTGGATCTGGCTGTCACGCAACGACACCAGAGCCAGCTCACTACCGGCGAAGATCGCGTTGATGACGATCAGGACCGCGACCAAAGCCAGCTGACTCCAGTAGCTCTGCACGCCCGGCTCCCTCGTTGGACCGCGCCCGGTGGCGCCGCCGGTGGAAGTCCCACCGGCGTAGCGGTGCCTATGCCCAGTGGCTCCGACGGTGAATCATCGTCATCATCCGGGCAGGTCGAGCACGTACGATCGCGCGGCGCCACCGTCGGGTATGGCGTGCCCGCTACTGAGGCAGCCCCTGGTAGTTGGCCGGCCCGGCGACCTGCCCGCCGTCGCCGGCCACCTCGCTGCCGGTGACGAACCGCGAGTCGTCGCTGGCGAAGAAGAGGACGATTCCCGCGATGTCGTCAGGCTCGCCGACCCGACCGAGCGCGATGTTGCTCGTGTCGAACGTGACGCCCGCGGTCATGGGTGTCCGGATCTGACCGGGATGGACGGCGTTCACGCGGATTCCGTGGACGCCCAACTCCAGCGCGGCGGTCTTGGTCAGGCCGCGTACGCCCCACTTTGCCACCACGTAGCCGGACATTCGCGGCACGCCCTGGAGGGCGCCGACGGAGCCGATGTTGACGATGGACCCGCCACCGGCCCGCTTCATCGCCGGGACGACAGCCTGCATGCCGTTGAAGACGCCGATCAGGTTCACGTCCAGCGTGCGCTGCAACCGCGCGGTGTCCCACTGCTCCAGCGGCGCCGGGTCGGCGACGCCGGCGTTGTTGACCAGGATGTCGACGGAGCCGAACCGCTTCTCCGTCCGCTCGACAAGTGCGACCCACTCGTCCGCTGATCGGACGTCGAGTTTCTCGGCGACGGCCTGCGGTCCGAGTTCGAGGGCGAGCGCCTGCGCCGCCGTGAGGTTCACGTCGGCGATGACCACGTTCGCACCCTCGGTCACGAACCGGCGGACGGCGGCGGCGCCCATTCCCATCGCGCCGCCGGTGACCACCGCTGTCTTTCCCTGTAGCCGTGTCATTAACAATTACCTTCTTCCGTGTCAGAGGTGCGAGGGCTCGGTGGCGCGCGATCAGGCGGCGCTTCCCGACTTGAGGGCCCGTGCGATACGCACGACACGTTCGGCCTGGTGGCGGGCGGAGTTGCGGGTGTCGTCGTCGATCGTGCCGAGGTCCGGGCCGAACACGGCGTGGTGTGAGGTGCCGTACGGGTTGCCGTCGACGAACTTGATCGGGTCGGTGTATCCGGGCGGCACGATGATGCCGCCGAAGTGGTGGATGGTGTTGTACATGGCGAGCAGGGTCGACTCGTGCCCACCGTGGCGGGTGCTGGTCGAGGTGAAGCCGCTGTAGACCTTGTCGGACAACACGCCGGCCAGCCACAGCGGCGACAGGGTGTCGAAGAACTGCTTCATCTGCGCCGCGATGTTCCCGAATCGGGTCGGTGATCCGAGGATGATCGCGTCGGCCCAGGTGAGGTCGTCCGAGCTCGGGGCGGGTATGTCCGCGGTGGCCGCGTGGTGGGCGGCCCAGATCGGGTTCGACTCGATGGCGGCCTGCGGTGCCAGTTCGGCCACCTTGCGCACTCGCACCTGCGCGCCGGCGGCCTCCGCCGCTGCCGCCATGGTGTTGGCGATGTTGGTGCCCGTGCCGGTGGACGAGTAGTAGATCAGGGCAAGGTTGACGACGTGGGACATGGTGGGCGCTCTTCTCCTTCGAGGTGCGGGCTTCATGTGCCCGGCTGCGTAAGGGGCGGACCTGCGGGCCAAACCTAGCCGCGTTTTGGTGATGCGTCACCCTTAAGTGTCGGGTGACACATCACCCTCTTGAGATCCGGCAAATAGCGCTGATAGCTGCAAACCACCCAAACGATCCGGTGAGAAGCGCAGCTATGGGCATCAGCCGCACAGCAGGAGCGGTGATTCGTCACCTAGTACCAGGGCGGCATCGAATGGCCCACGCCCCCGCTACCGACGATCCGTCACCGTGCCCCGGGTGCGGGGCGGAAGCTGCCTCAGTCCTCGAAGAGTTCGTTCTCGAGGTTGTCCAGCACCGCTTCCGACACGGCAGCAAGGGTGTCGAGCTGACGAGGGCTGAGCACGTCGAGGAAGAGCTGACGCACGTATCGCAGGTGCAGTGGCGTCGCCTTGTCGATCACCGCACGCCCCTCGTCGGTGAGGGCGATACGCGTACCGCGTCGATCCTCGACGCAGCTCTGACGCTCCACCAGCCCCCGCCGAGTCATCCGCGAGATCTGATGGACCAGGCGCGTCTTCTCCCACCTGAGGACTTCCCGCAGCTCGATGACGCGCAGCGGACCGTTCGGCGACAGGCGCAAGGCACTCAGGACGGCGAAATCCGCCAAGGAGATCTCGGCCTCGCGCAGCAGCTGACGGTTCAGGCGCCGCCGGACGTCCTCCTGCATGGTCAGGAACCCGAACCACGCACGCCGCTCACGGTCATTCAGCCGCTCAGACTCACTCACCCCTAAACGCTACCGCCGGCGGGATGCGCTCGACTGAGCCGCGGAGCCGCCGGGCCAGGGGGCAACGAGGCATCGTCCGCACCGCACTACCGCGGCACCGTGACCAGGTCGAGCACGTACGACTGGCCGTGCGGACGGAATCCGATGCGCTGGTAGTAGGGGGCGCGCATGCCCGGCGGGCTGATCACCCGACGGAAGCCCCGGTCGGTGAACAGGCTGCTGCGTCGGTAGACGAACTCGCCGGGGGTGAAGTCCCGGAAGGCCGGAGTGACGTAGTCCAGATCGACCTGGGCCACGCCGTCTCCGGCGTCGTGGGCGAGCACCACGCCGACGACCTCGTCGGCGCGGACCACCAGGAAGGCCGCACGGCCGGCCACCCGATCGGGATGGAAGCCCGGGTTGAACCGGGCGATGTCGGCGGCGTGCACCCGCAGCGTGTGCGCCAGGAACGCGTCGTCGGCATTCACCTCGACCACCTGGTAGGTCTGCTCGTCGTGCCGGGTGGCGAGCAGTCGCCGCAGATACCAGAGGTTGATCACTGCCAGGACGATGTTGAGCCCCACCATGGGCCACACCCGCAGCGCGCCGTTGTAGCCGATGAGCACCAGGCAGCCGATCAGGTTGACCGCCCGCAGCCGCAGGATGCGCGTCTGCAGCAGCGACCAGACCAGCAGCGCGGAGCCGGTCCAGCCGACGAGTTCCAGCCAGTTCACTCCGCGAGGGTAGTGCCATCCAGGTCACGCCGCCGCCTGGCGGGGCGGGGCGATCAACCCCGGCGGGGTGTCAGGCCGGCAACTCCAGCAGGTACTCGTCGATCTCCTCGCCCCGGCCGGGGGCGTACGCCCGTTCGGTGGCCCGGACGACGAACCCGCAGCGGCGCAGCACGGTCAGCGAGCCGACGTTGTCGGTGGCGGTGCGCGCGTACAGCGGGCGGCGGGTCACCTCGCGCAGCAGGGCGGCCAGCGCGCGGGTGGCGTACCCGCGACCCCACCGGGCCGGGTCGATCCAGTAGCTGACCTCGGTGCGCCCCTCGGCGGGGAAGGCCAGCACGTGCCCGACCACCGCGTCGTCGACGGTCACGGTCCAGGCGAGGTTCTGCGGGTCGGTCAGGATGCGCATCCAGTGCGCGGCGAACGCCCGCGTGTCGGCCGGGTCGGCGGCGCCGAAGGCGGCCATCCGGCCGGCCTCGGGGTCGAGTTGGTGGGCGTAGAACTCCGGCAGGTCGTCCTCGGCGACGGCACGCAGCCGTAAGTCGTCGCTCATCGCCGATGACGATACGCCGTGCGATCGGCAGGGCCGTTGGTCCCGCGCCGAGCGGGCCGTCGACTCTGCCGGACACCTGTGGTGGCGCGCCACCCTGATGGTGCAGGGCAGCCGTCGGGGCACGGCCTCGGGGCAGAGGTGAAGCGGTGGCGAGAGGGTTCGAGGGCGTGGGCAGGGGTGCACCGTGAGCACTGACATCGTCACCCGGCCGGTAACCGTCGACGGACTCAGCTCCGCCGAGGCCGCCGAACGGCTACGCCTCGACGGGCCGAACGCCGCCGAGGCGCCACCCCGCCGGCACCTGACCGTCCGCGTCCTGCGGCAGCTCACCGACCCGCTGGTCGCCCTGCTGCTGGCCGCCGCCGTGGTCACCACGGTGCTGCGGGACTACCCCGACACGGCGGTGATCCTGCTCGTCGTCGCGGTCAACACCGTCATCGGCGTGGTCCAAGAGGTACGCGCCGAGCGGGCGATCGCCGCGCTCGACCAGCTGGCCGCACCGACCGCCCGGGTCGTGCGCGACGGCCAGGACCTGGTGCTGCCCGCCGCCGACCTGGTCCGGGGCGACCTGGTGCGCATCGAAGCCGGCGACGTGGTCCCCGCCGACCTGCTGCTCGACGAGGCCAACCGGCTGCGCCTGGACGAGTCGGCGCTCACCGGCGAGTCGCTGCCGGTGGCCCGGGACGTCGGCGAGGAGGCCAGCGCCGGCACCGTGGTCACCGTGGGCCGGGCCAGCGGCACGGTGGTACGCACCGGCGCGGCGAGCGCGCTGGGCCGGATCGCCACCCTGGCGGCCACCACCCGACCGGGTCCCACCCCGCTGCAGCGGCGTCTGGCGGCGCTCGGCCGGGTCCTCGGCCTGGTCGCCGTACTGCTGTCCGGGCTGGTCTTCGCCATCGGCGTGCTCAGCGGGCGACCGCTGGTGGACATGGCGGTCACCGCGGTGAGCCTGGTGGTGGCCGCGGTTCCGGAGTCGCTGCCCGCGGTGGTCACCCTCGCGCTCGCGCTCGGCGCACGGCGGATGGCGCAGTCCCGGGCCATCCCCCGCCGGCTGCACGCGGTGGAGACCCTCGGTTCGGTCACCGTGATCGCCTCGGACAAGACCGGCACCCTCACCGAGGGGCGGATGGCCGTGCAGCACGCCCGCACCGCCGACGGCGCCGGCTTCGACATCACCGGCACCGGGTACGCCCCGCACGGCGCGATCCACCGCGACGGCCAGCGGATCGCGGTCACCGACGAGCTGCGCCAGCTGGCCCGGGCCGGGCTGCTGTGCAACGACGCGACGCTGACCCCGCCGGACGACAAGCGGCCCGAGTGGGGTGCCGTCGGTGACCCCCTGGAAGGTGCCCTGCTGGCCTTCGCGGCCCGGTGCGGCCTCGACCCGCAGGCCACCCGCCGCGCGTGGCCACGCGTCGCCGAGCACCCCTTCGACCAGGAGTTGCGCCGGATGACCACGGTGCACCGGTGCTGCGACAACAGGTATCTGGTGGTGTGCAAGGGCGCGCCGGAGAACGTGCTGGCCGCGCCGCTTGTCGACGCCGACGCCGAGGAACTGGCCGAGCTGGCCGCCGCGGCACAGGAGATGGCGGGCGCGGGGCTGCGGGTGCTCGCCCTGGCGGCGGCGCTTGTGGACACGCCGCCGGTCGACCCCGCCCACCCGGTCGGGCTGCGGGTGGTGGGCCTGGTCGGTGTCGGCGATCCGCTGCGCACCGGTGCGCCGGAGATCGCCGGCAGTTTCACCGAGGCCGGGGTGCGGCTGGTGCTGGTCACCGGCGACCATCCGGCGACCGCTGCGGCCATCGCCGGTCAGCTCGGCGTCTGGGACACCGGCGACCCGGTGGTACGCGGCGACGACGGTGACCCGGCCGAGGCCGACCCGGCGGCCCGGGTGTTCGCCCGTACCCGCCCGGAGCAGAAGCTCGACATCGTCGCCGCGATGCAGGCGCGCGGGCATGTGGTGGCGATGACCGGCGACGGGGTCAACGACGCGCCGGCGCTGCGCCGCGCCGACATCGGTGTGGCCATGGGCGGCGGCACCGAGGTGGCCCGGCAGGCGGCCGACCTGGTGCTTGTCGACGACGACCTGTCGACCGTGGCGACCGCCATCGGCGAAGGGCGGCGGATCTACGACAACATCCGGCGGTTCCTGCGCTACGCCCTCTCCGGTGGGGTGGCCGAGATCGTGGTGATGCTGCTGGGTCCACTGTTCGGGCTGGCCGTGCCGCTGCTGCCGGCGCAGATCCTCTGGATCAACCTGCTCACCCACGGGCTGCCGGGTGTCGCCCTGGGCGCGGAACCGGCGGAACCGGGGACGCTGCGCCGGGTGCCGCGCTCACCGCAGGAGTCCGTGCTCGGGGCGGGCCTGGGCCGGCACATCCTCATCGCCGGCACGTTGATCTCTGCGGTGACCCTCGGCGCGGGTGTGCTGGCCGCGCACTGGGACCGGCCCTGGCAGTCGGTGGTCTTCGTGGTGCTGGGTCTGGCTCAGCTCGGGGTGGCGTTGGCGGTCCGCGCACCGCGCCCGCCCGGTGGCCGGCGGGGCAACCCGGCGCTGCCGCTGGCGGTGGCGATCTCCGCGTTGTTGCAGGTCGCCGGGGTGCTGGTGGCGCCACTGCGGGACCTGCTCGGCACCGAAGCGCTGGGTGCGGTGGAACTGCTCGCCTGCGCCGCGGTGAGCGTCCTGCCCGGCCTGCTGCTCCGGCTGACGATGGTGATTCGTCGCCGGAAGGCGGGGTCGGTGAACCTGACCTCCCCTGATGGGTCAGGCTGGTAGTGAGCCGAAGGAGGACTCGATGAGCAGCAACAACGCCCCCGTCGTGGTGGGTGTGGACGGTTCCGAGACTGCCCTGCACGCGGTGCGGGCCGCCGCCCGGGAGGCCGCGTACCGGCAGCGACCGCTGCGGGTCGTGCACGCGTTCATCTGGCCGTTGATGCGGGTGCCGCTGGGCCCCGCACCGGGCGCGCCGGCCGACGCCGGCCTGCGCAACCAGGCCGAGCAGTTCGTGGCCGACGCGGTGGCCGAAGCCACCAAGATCGCCCCGGAGGTGTCGGTCACCGGCGCGGTGGTGCACGGCGCGGCACCGGCGGTCATGCTCGCCGAGGCCGACAACGCCGCGCTGCTGGTGCTCGGCAGCCGGGGCCTGGGCGGATTCGCCGGGCTGCTGCTCGGCTCGGTGGCCGTGCAGCTCAGTGCCCGGGCCAGCTGCCCGGTGCTGGTGGTCCGGGGTGAGCAGCGCGCGGACGGGCCGGTGGTGGTCGGCGTCGACGGCTCCCCCGCCTCCGATGAGGCGATCGGTTTCGCGTTCGAGGAGGCCGCCCGGCGCGACACCGAACTGGTTGCCGTGCACTCCTGGCTCTACCCGGCGCCGGCCGGTCCGGGCGACATCCTGCCGCTGGTCTACGACCTGGACGCCTTCCGGGAGCAGGAGGAACAGGTCCTCGCCGACGCCGTGGCCAGGTGGTCGCCGCGGTACCCGAAGGTGCCGGTGCGGCAGCTGCTGGTCCGTGGCTCCCCCGCCCGCGCCTTGGTGGAGCAGTCCCGTGACGCCCAGTTGGTGGTCGTCGGCGCGCGGGGACGCGGGGCGCTGGCCGGGCTGCTGCTCGGCTCGGTCAGCCACGCGGTCCTGCACCACGCGGACACTGCGGTGGTGGTGGTCCGCGAGCCGCGTACCGTCGACGGTTCGTGATCCGGTGGGGTCGCGCCGCTCCCCCGGCGCCACCCCACCACAGGTGGCGGGCCATCGGCCCGCCCGGCCGCCGGTGGACCGGCCCCGCATCAGGTGTGTCGGGGGCCGGTCTACCGGCCGGCGACGTTCGACAATGGCGTGACGACGTCTGGAGGCATCATGAACCGACCTGTCGTGGTGGGAGTGGACGGCTCACCGCCGAGCCTGGTCGCCGCGGAGCACGCGGCCCAGGAGGCGGTGTGGCGGTCCCGTCCGCTGCACCTGGTGCACGGCTACCTGCATCCGCTCGGCTACGGGGTGCCGATCAACCCGTACGAGGTGGGTCTGCCGGCGCCCTCGGAGGACGGTCGGAAAATGCTCGAACAGACCACCACCGAACTGGTCGACCGGTGGCCGTCGCTCACCGTCGAGGTGCGACAGGTGGCCGGTGGACCCGGCGCGACCCTGGTCGAGGAGTCACGTCGGGCCGAATTGGTCGTGGTGGGCAGCCGGGGCCTGGGCGGCTTCGCCGGCCTGCTGCTCGGCTCCGTCGGCACCCAGGTCGCCGCGCACGGGCACTGCCCGGTGCTGGTGGTGCGGCCACCGGACCGGCCGTTGCCGACCGACGGGCCGGTGCTGGTGGGGGTGGACGGCTCCGAGTCGGCGGAACTCGCCGTCGGCCACGGCGCCGAGGAGGCCGTCCGACGCGGTGGCTCGCTCCTGCTGGTGCACGTCTCGGGTGAACGGGACGTCGACGGCGAGCAGCTGCTGGCCATGGCCGCCGCGGCCACCCGCGGCAGCCATCCCGGCCTGACCGTCGAGGAGCGGGTGATCACCGGCCGTAAGGCCGACGAGGCGCTGATCGAGGCCTCCGAACAGGCGGCGCTGGTGGTGGTCGGGTCCCGGGGCCGGGGCGGTTTCGCCGGCCTGCTGCTCGGCTCGGTCAGCCAGGCGCTGGTGCACCACTCCCGCTGCCCGGTGCTCGTCGCCCACCCGCACGCGGCCGAGCACGCCGTCTGACATCTCGCCGCCCCGCACCACGGCGGGTGGTGCGGGGCGATGCCGTACACCTTGCGCGCCGGGTCAGGTGTCCCCGCCGCGCAGCAACTGTTCGAAGTCGGTGGTCAACGCGAACGGGTCGACCGGACCGGACGACGGGGCGCTGCGGTGCACCTGCCCGGCCAGTTCGGCGGCGGCACGGTCGATCCGGGTCCGCAACGCGCCCTGCGCGGTACCGCCCGACCAGTCCTCGGGGGCCGCGAAGACGGCGGTCGGCAGCACCACCGCCCGCAGGTAGGTGAACATCGGCCGGATCGCGTGTTCCAGGGCCAGCGAATGCCGGGCGGTGCCGCCGGTGGCGCCGATCAGCACCGGCCGGCCCCCGACGGCGTCGGCGTCGACCAGGTCGAAGAACGACTTGAACAGCCCGCTGTACGAGGCGTTGAAGATCGGCGTGACGGCGATCAGCCCGTCCGCGCCGGTGACCTGGTCCAGCACCTGCCGCAGCGGCTCGGACGGGAAGCCGGTGAGCAGGTGGTTGACGATGTCGTGGGCGTGCTCACGCAGCTCGATCGGGTGCAGCGTGACCTGTTCGCCGTGGCCGACCAGCTCGTCGCGGGTGGCGGCGGCGAGCTGGTCGGCGAGCAGCCGGGTGGACGAGGGCTGACTGAGCCCGGCCGAGACCACGGCGAGGGTACGCGCGGTCACCGCCCGGCCTCCGCGCCGGCGCTCTGGTCGGTGGCGGCCTGCTCGGCGGCGGCGCGCAGCGAGGCGTGCGTGGGCGCCAGCGGCACGTGCGCCGGACGCAGCGACTCGAACTCCTTGCGCAGCACCGGTACGACCTCCTCGCCGAGCAGGTCGAGCTGCTCCAGCACGGTCTTCAGCGGCAGTCCGGCATGGTCCATGAGGAACAGCTGCCGCTGGTAGTCACCGACGTAGTCACGGAACCCGAGGGTCCGGTCGATGACCTGCTGCGGGCTGCCCACGGTCAGCGGGGTCTGCGCGGTGAACTCCTCCAACGACGGACCGTGCCCGTAGACCGGGGCGTTGTCGAAGTAGGGACGGAACTCGCGTACCGCGTCCTGGGAGTTACGCCGCATGAACACCTGCCCACCGAGGCCGACGATGGCCTGGTCGGCGGAGCCGTGCCCGTAGTGCGCGAAACGCTGCCGGTACAGGCCCACCATCCGCTTGGTGTGCTCGGCCGGCCAGAAGATGTGGTTGGCGAAGAACCCGTCCCCGTAGTACGCGGCCTGCTCGGCGATCTCCGGGCTGCGGATCGAGCCGTGCCACACGAACGGCGGCACCCCGTCGAGCGGACGCGGCGTCGAGGTGAACGACTGCAACGGCGTACGGAACTTGCCCCGCCAGTCGACAACGTCCTCGCGCCAGAGCCGGCGCAGCAGGTCGTAGTTCTCGATCGCGAGGGGGATGCCGTTACGGATGTCCTGCCCGAACCACGGGTACACCGGGCCGGTGTTGCCGCGACCCATCATCAGGTCGACCCGACCGTCGGCCAGATGCTGCAACATCGCGTAGTCCTCGGCGATCTTCACCGGATCGTTGGTGGTGATCAGCGTGGTCGCGGTGGACAGCATCAGCCGCTCGGTACGGGCGGCGATGTAGCCCAGCATGGTGGTGGGCGACGAGGGCACGAACGGCGGGTTGTGGTGTTCGCCGGTGGCGAAGACGTCGAGGCCGACCTCCTCGGCCTTGAGCGCGATGGTGACCATCGCCTTGATGCGCTCACGCTCGGTCGGCTCCCGCCCGTTGGTCGGGTCGACGGTGACGTCACCGACGGTGAAGACTCCGAACTGCATGATGCGCTCCTCGTGTCGTCCGGCCGGGGTCAGGCGGCCCGGCACCCCCGACAACATATTTGACGAGTCAACTATTCCGCGACCCGGGCTCCCCTCATGTCCCCCGACACACCGCCGCTACTCTCCCGCCCACCCCCGGCGCGCACGGGCACGTCGCAAGCCTCGGCTCGTAGGATGAGGGCGACCTGCCAGATTCAGGAGGATCTTGATGGTTCGGACGTTCACGGCTGCCGTCCACCAGGAAGAGGACTGGTACGTCGCTCGATGCTTGGAGCTGGACGTAGCCAGTCAGGGCGAGACGCTCGACGAAGCCCTGACCAACCTGCGGGAAGCAGTCGAGGTCTATCTCGAAGAGGTCTCCCAACCCGCCATCGAGGCCACGCCGTTGGTGACGTCCTTCCAGGTCGGAAGGGCCGCATGAGCCCGGCTCTGGCCGACCTTCCGCTCCGGAAGTTACTCGCGGCGCTCACCAAGGCCGGGTTCGATCACGTGCGTACGAAAGGCAGCCACGCGGTCTACCGCAACCCTTCCGGAAGGGTAGTGATCGTTCCCCAGCACAACACCATCAAGCGGGGAACCCTCGCGTCCATTCTCCGCCAGGCCGGGTTGACGCCAGGCGAGTTCCAACAACTGCTCGACTGATCCGGAGCCTCGACGAGCAGCGTCAGCTTCGCCGTCTCCGTGGGACATGGCGGCGGTAGGGGCTGACGGTCGGGTCGCCGGTGATCCAGAAGCGCCAGGGCACGTCGTGGGCGGCGGCCACGCCGACGCGCGGGCCGGCGGAGACGGCCGACGGCGCGACCGGCCGGGTCGGCGGGGTCAGCAGCAGCGGCCCAGTCCCGTCGAGCATGCTGGTGCCGTTGGCCGCCGCCGTGACACCCAGCGCCATCACCAGCCGGGCCGGTCCACGGGCCAGGTCCCGGTCGGGCGCCCCGCCGCGCCGCTCGCGGGCCAGATCCAGCCCGTCGACCACCTCGCCCGCGCGCAACAGCACCGCCGCCGCCTCCCCCTCCGCGCCGCAGACGAGATTCAGACACCAGTGCATACCGAAGACGAAGTACGTGTAGGCGTACCCGGCCGGACCGAACATGACAGTCGTACGGGGCGTCGGACCACGATGGGCGTGCGAGGCCGGATCCTCGCCGGTGCCCGCGTACGCCTCGACCTCGGTCAACCTGATCCGCACACCGTTGGCCGTCACCTCCCAGCCGAGCAGCGACCGCGCGGTCTGCGCGACATCGGCGGCGGGCGCGGTCAGCCAAGGGTGGTCCACCCGTACAGGAAACCTGGTCGCACCTGTCGGTGGCCAGTTGGAACCCCCGCCGGCGGTCAGTTGGCGGGGAAGGTATCTGGCCGTAGACATCCAGGCCGCTGAGGTGACAGCAGCCGAGAGCCGGGCAGTCTGGCGACGTAACGGCTGGCCCGACGGCGCGATAGACGTGACGCTGTACGCCCTGGAGGAGTACGGCAGCCGCCTTGCCGAACTGACCGAGTGGACCCTCGCACAACGCCCATCCGTCCGCGAAATCATCGGCCGCCCCCCACGCACGTACGACGAATGGGTGGTCGAGAACGCCGACCTGTTCCGCTGACATAGGAACCGCGTCGCCGAAGGCTCATGCCGCCGTCCCGGGCGAAACAGGTCGCTGCCCTCCTCAACGCGGGTTACGTGAAGCAGGAGCGTCTCGGCTCCGACACTCGGCGGGTGTGGCTGTCGATGACGCGTCAAGGGCTGAGGGCGTATCAGGGGCACGTCGCCGCGCCCCAGGAGATCGTCAACGCGGCGACGGCTTCCACATCGGACTAGCCGACTCACCTGGCCGGACAACGGAACCCGGACGCCGCTGGTGCCAGCCCAGTCGCTTGACCGAGCGCACGCAGGGACAACCCATGCTTGCTCCGGAGAGCGCGCAGCTGGGCACCGAAACGCGGGTCAACGTGCGACACGGCTACGCTCCCCCGATGACAGGCTGGACCGGCGGGCCACTGCTACGGACGGTACATCGCCCACATGCACGAGCGTCACCAACATGGCGCGCAAGGGCATCTCCGGCGCGGACGCGACCCACTCTGGCAGCGCCGGCCGCCTTGTCTCGGTGGTCGTTCGTACACCCGGGCGCTGTTGCCCGTCGCGGGTGGACCACGTGGCTTGGACGGTCCGGGGTTGGCTGATCATTGAGCGGTGATGAATCCTGCCGTGCTGCCAGCCGACCCAGGTGCGTTCTCGTTGGCGGTTCCGCCGCTGTTTGCCGCTCTGGCTCCGGCGCGGAGCATCCTCATCGCCGGAGCGGGCGGCGGATTCGACGTGTACGCCGGCCTGCCCTTGGCGTTCGCCCTGTGGCACCGCGGCGCACAGGTGCACCTGGCCAGCCTGTCCTTCTCCCAGCTTGAGTTGGTCGACCGGGACGCGTGGGTGGCAGAGCACGTCGCGGCTGTGCAGCCGGACACCGCCAGCCCGGACTGGTACTTCCCCGAACGGACGCTCGCCCGGTGGCTGGCGGCCAAGGAACTGCCGTCAACCGTGTACGCCTTCCCGCCGCTCGGCGTCCAGCCGTTGCGGGCGGCGTACCGGTACCTGGTCGACCACCTCGGCATCGATGCGGTGGTGCTGGTCGATGGCGGCACCGATGTCCTGCTGCGGGGCGACGAGGCCGATCTCGGCACTCCGGTGGAGGACATCACCAGTCTGGCCGCCGTGGCCGCGCTCGATGTGCCGGTCAAGCTGGTGACCAGTCTCGGCTTCGGCATCGACGCCTACGACGGCGTCAACCACGTTCAGGTGCTGGAGAACCTCGCCGCACTCGACCGTGACGGCGGCTACCTCGGTGCCCTGTCCATCCCCGGATCGAGCCGGGAGGCGACGCTGTACCGCGATGCTGTCGCCGACGCCCAGTCGGCCACCCCGGACCGGCCCAGCATCGTCCAAGGACAGATCGCCGCCGCCACCAGCGGCGCGTTCGGAGACGTCCGGTTCACCCGGCGCACCGGCAGCGGTGACCTGTTCGTCAACCCGCTGATGGCTGTGTACTTCACCGTCAGCCTCGACAAACTCGCCGCCCGATGCCTGTACCTCGATCGCATCGAGAACACCATCGGCAGACGACAGGTCATCACGCGCATCCAAACCTTCCGCGACGAACTCCTCAACGCGCGCATCCCCCGCGCATTTCCGCACTGAACACCCCGCCGGCGGCAGATCCGCGTAGGGGCGATGTCAGAGATTGTCGATGTACACGTGCACTGCGTCGTGCGGCGTCGCCGGTGGTAGCGCCGATGCCGGTTCGGCTTCGGCGTACAGCCATATCCGGTGCGGCCTCCAGTGCAGGATTCCGCTGATATCGCGGCTGCCGGAGTAGCTGCCCTGTTCGGGTTGCAGCGGCCATCCGCGCTCACGCAAATGGGCGACGAGCCGGGTCACGGGTCGTTTGCCGACTGGCACCGTCGGTAGCCGTCACCACGAACTCGGCCGTGCAATTGCCGCTGCTGCCGCCAGAGGCACACGTGTCAGCCGAGACCAGGCGCAGCGACGTCGGCAGCGGAAGGATCTCATCGTCGCCAACGGAGGTCCGAAACCTGCCGTCACCGTCGATCTGGGCGATACCGAGCCCACCAACGCACAGCAGCACCACGCCGGCCAGCGGCACCACCGAGGCGAACCACCGAACCGTCAGCCAGTTCCACTCCACCATCGAGGCATGCCAGAGGCGGTCGACGACCAACGCCGCCAGACACACCGCACCGACCAGCAGCCACACCACGAACCAATCGAGCCACGGCGCTACCGTCAGGCCGCGAGGCCACTGCGAGACGACGAACACCGCAGCCAGCACGACGATGAGCCCGACACCGACAACCACGCCCACGCCACGGCCGCTGCGGGTGCCCCACGCCCACGCACTGACCACGATCACCCCGAAGACCGCCGCCACCACCGCCGGCCAGCGCGCACCCTGCCAGTACGGCAACACCACCAGTCCTGCACTGCCCGCGCTCAGCCACCACCGCCAGCCATCACGAGCCCCCATCGCCACATCTGGATCATAAGATCACCCGGTTCAGGCACCGCTACGACTGGCTGATCGCCCGCGTTCAGCCCGGCCGGACCATCAGCCGAGTCGACCACGAGGTTTCACGCCCATCTGACGGGTAAACGCGGGTGACCGGCGCCGCCGGCGGTGAACAGGTATCGGAGTGAGGGAGCGTGCGCATGTCCGATCAGCAGCCCACCATCATTCTCGTGCACGGAGCGTTCGCCGAATCGGCAAGCTGGAACGGTGTGATCAACCGGCTGGGTGCCGGCTACAACGTGGTCGCGCTCGCCAACCCGCTGCGGAGCCTTCCCGGTGACGCCGCCTACCTGCGGGACGTGATGCGGTGGGTGGATGGCCCGGTCGTACTCGTCGGGCATTCGTACGGCGGCATGGTGACCACGCAGGCGGCGGCCGACAACCCGTCGGTGCGGGCCCTCGTCTACGTCAACTCGTTCGCGCCGGACACCGGCGAGTCGGCGCTGTCGTTGTCCGGGCAGTTCCCCGGCAGCACCCTCGCCCCCACGCTTGTGCAGTATCCGGTGTCGACCGGCGGTAACGAGGTGGCGATCGCCCAAGACGCCTACCACAAGCAGTTCGCCGCGGACGCGTCCGCCGACCTCGCCGCACTGATGGCCCGGACCCAGCGGCCGGTCACCGAGCAGGCCCTCAACGACAGCCTCGTCGGCGACCCCGCCTGGCGCTCGCTGCCCAGCTGGTTCGTGTTCGGCGACGCCGACATGAACATCCCGGTCGCCGCGCACCGGTTCATGGCGGAGCGGGCCAACCCGCAGGGCCAGCGCGAGATCGAGGGTGGCTCGCATGCGATGGCCGTGGCCCGACCGAGCGAGGTCGCGGAGACCATCATCGAGGCGGTCCGGGGTTCCAGCTGATCCGGCGGGGTGACGCGCAGCGGCCGAACCGGGTCGCCTATCAACGAAGTGTTGACAACGCTTCGTTGAAGTGCTGGAGTTGGCGCATGGCCGACTCCAGCACCACATCCGAGGATCGGGCGCACCGCAGCTACGCCGCGCTGCAACGCCTCACCGAACGGCACGCCGCCAGTGAACAGCAGCGGCGGCGGCACACCAACCCGTACGCTGCCGACCCGTACGAGGCGATCGCCGTGCTCCTGGCGCTGGCTGCCGGGGCAGCTCAGCCGGAACCGGGCGAGGAGCCGGTGGACGAGGCGGACCTGCTCGCCGCGCTGGCTCTGTTCCCGCACCTGCGCGCGGAGATCGACACCATGGAGGCGGGCCTGTTCCACCTGGCCCGCAGCCGAGGCCTCACCTGGCAGGCGATCGGCCAGGGCCTCGGCCTGGGCAGCGCCCAGGCCGCCAAGCAACGCTACGACCGCCTCACCGCCCGCACCCCGCCACCCCCAACCGCCACCTGAACCAACCAAGACCGCCCCCGCCGATACGGCGGCAGCAAGTTCGGGGAAGATGCGGTCTCGATGGATCGGGACGCAGCATCTTCCCCGAAGTTGCAGGCACCGCACGTGGGAGCAGCGGGCTCAGCGGGGGACGACGGTTTCGGCGGCCCACTCGCGCCAGGTGGCGAGGTGGTCGGCGGCGGCGGCGAGTTGGTCGGCGACCGGGCCGGGGCCGGTGGAGCCGGGGGTGATCCGGGCGGCCAGAGCCGAGCGGACCGACAGCACGTCGCGTACGGACGGGTCGAGGTGTTCGCTGACGGTGGCCAGGTCGTCGTCGGAGACCTCGTCGAGGGCGCAGTCCCGGGCGGCGCAGAGCGCCACCAGCTTGCCGGTGATCTCGTGGGCGTCGCGGAACGGCACGCCCTTGCGGACCAGCCAGTCGGCCACCTCGGTGGCCAGCGAGAAGCCGACGGGCGCGGCGGCGACCAGGCGGTCGACGCGTACCGTCATGGTGGAGATCATTCCGGCGAGGGCCGGCAGCAGCAGTTCCAGGGTGTCGACCGCGTCGAAGGCCGGCTCCTTGTCCTCCTGCATGTCCCGGTCGTAGGTCATCGGCAGGCCCTTGAGCATGGTCAGTACGGCGACCAGCCCGCCGACGAGCCGGCCGGACTTGCCCCGGGCCAGCTCGGCGATGTCCGCGTTCTTCTTCTGCGGCATGATCGACGAGCCGGTGGCGAAGGCGTCGTCCAGCTCGACCCAGCCGAACTCCTGCGAGGTCCAGAGCACCACTTCCTCGCCGAGGCGGGACAGGTGCACGCCGATCATCGCGGTGATGAAGAGGAACTCGGCGACGAAGTCCCGGTCGGCGACCGCGTCCATCGAGTTGGCGAACGAGGTCCGGAAGCCCAGCTCCTTGGAGACCGCCACCGGGTCCAGTGGCAGGCCCGAGCCGGCGAGCGCGCCGGCGCCGAGCGGGCTGACCGCGGCGCGGTGGTCCCAGTCGCGCAGCCGCTCCAGGTCCCGCAGCAGCGGCTGGACGTGGGCCAGCAGCCAGTGGCCGAAGGTGACCGGCTGGGCGTGCTGCAGGTGGGTCATGCCGGGCGCGGCGGTGTCGACGTGCCGCTCGGCCTGCTCGACAAGCGCCTCGGCCAGTTCGACCAGCCGGGCGGCCACACCGCGGGCGTGGTCACGCAGGTAGAGCCGCAGGTCGGTGGCGACCTGGTCGTTGCGGGACCGCCCGGCGCGCAGCTTGCCACCGAGGCTGCCGAGACGCTCCAGCAGGCCACGTTCCAGCGCGGTGTGCACGTCCTCGTCGTCGACGGTGGGCCGGAAGGCACCGGAGGCGCAGGCGGCTTCCAGGTCGTCCAGGGCGGCGAGGATGCGGCCCAGTTCATCCGGGTCGAGCAGCCCGGCGCCGGCCAGCACCCGGGCGTGGGCCCGGGAACCGGCGATGTCGTACGGGGCCAGTCGCCAGTCGAACTGGACGCTCACCGACAACCGGGCGAGCGCCTCCGACGGGCCGCCGGCGAACCGGCCACCCCACAGGCTCGTCCGGTTGGCTGCGGTGCTGTTCTCGGTCAGGGTCTTGTCGTCCACCCCGCCCATTCTGGTGGTCACGATGGCACCTCATCCAACCGGGCGTACCGAGCGTTCATGGTGTGACACTCCCGTCGACGTTCTCGTCGCGGCGGGCCCAGCCGGCGAGCCGTTCGCCGAGCGCGGCGCCGCCGTCGCTCTCACGGGCCACGACGAGGATGGTGTCGTCGCCGGCGATGGTGCCGACGACCTCCGGCAGGCCAGCCCGGTCCAACGCGCTGGCCAGGTACTGGGCGGCCCCCGGCGGGGTACGCAGCACGGCGATGTTGCCGCTGGAGTCGACCTCGTTGAGCAACTCGCGCAGCAGCCGTACCAGCCGGGCCGGGGCTGCCTCCGCGTCGCGCAACGGGCGGTGCCCGTCCTCCGGGATGACGTACACGGCGCGTCCGTCGCCGCCGCGGGCGGTGACGGCGCCGAGTTCCTTCAGATCCCGGGAGAGGGTGGCCTGGGTGACCTGGACGCCCTCGTCGCCGAGCAGTTCGGCGAGTTCGGTCTGCGACCGGATCGCCTTGTCACGGATCAGCTCGACGATGCGGGCGTGCCGGGCGGCACGGGTCAGCGGTGTCGTCATGGGCTCCTACCCTGCCAGGAGGAAGGCCAGCAGCGCCTTCTGGGCGTGCAACCGGTTCTCCGCCTGGTCGAACACCGCGCTCTGCGGGCCGTCGAGCACCTCGTCGGTGATCTCCTCGCCGCGGTGCGCGGGCAGGCAGTGCAGCACGATCGCCTCCGGCGCCGCGTGCCCGAGCAGCGTCTTGTTGACCTGGTAGGGCAGGAACGGGGTGATCCGGTCCAGGCCGTCGCTCTCCTGCCCCATCGAGGTCCAGGTGTCGGTGGCGACCACGTCGGCGTCGCGGACGGCGGCCACCGGGTCGGTGAACACCTGCGCCGACCCGCCGGTGTCGACGGCGATCTCCTCGGCCCGGGCCACCACCTCGGCGGCGGGCTGGAAGCCGTCCGGTCCGGCGATCCGCACGTGCATGCCGGCGGTCACCCCGGCCAGCAGGTACGAGTGGGCCATGTTGTTCGCCGCGTCGCCGACGTAGGTCAGGGTCCGCCCGACGGTGCCGCCGCACCGCTCCCGCACGGTGAGCAGGTCGGCCAGCAGTTGGCAGGGGTGGAAGCCGTCGGTCAGCGCGTTGACCACCGGCACGGACGCGCCGGCGGCCACCTCGGCGATCCGGTCGTCGCCGTGGGTGCGCAGCACGATCGCGGCCACGTACCGGGACAGCACCCGGCCGGCGTCGCTGAGGGCCTCACCCCGACCGAAGTGGGTGACCTGGGTGTCCACCACGAGGGGGTGGCCGCCGAGTTCGGCGATACCGACGTCGAAGGAGATCCGGGTACGCAGGCTCTGCTTGTCGAACAGCACGGCCACCGCCCGGGGCCCGGCCAGCGGGGTGTGCGCGAAACGGTCGGCCTTCATCCGGGCTGCCAGGTCGAGCACGGCGGACTGCTCGGCGGGGGTGAGGTCGTCGTCGCGCAGGAAGTGCCGGGTCATGCGGGGGCCTCCGTGGGGGTCGGGTCCGCGTCGGTCGGCGTGGGTTGTACGGCGATCGGTCCGCGCGGGTGCTGGTCGGTGGCGCCGGGGGCCACCGACGCGGCGGCGGTCAGCGCGATGGGCAGGGCGGCCAGGAAGGCGTCGACCTGCGCGGCGGTGAGGATCAGCGGCGGGGCGAGCCGGAGCACGTCCGGCTGCACCGGGTTGACCAGGAAACCGGCCGTACGCAGCGCCTCGGCGGCGGCAGGGGCCACCGGCGCGGCCAGCGTCACGCCGAGCAGCAACCCGGCGCCCCGGACCCCGGCGACCAGCGGGTGCCCGAGCGCGTCGATGCCCCGGCGGATCCGTTCACCGACCCGCTTGACGTGGTCGAGCAGCCCTTCGTGGGCGATGGTGGAGATCACCGCGAGGGCGGCGGCACAGCTGACCGGGTTACCGCCGAAGGTGGTGCCGTGCGAGCCGGGGGCCAGCAGGTCGGCGGCCGGGCCGAAGGCGAGGGTGGCGCCGATGGGCAGCCCACCGCCGAGCCCCTTGGCCAGGGTCACCACGTCCGGTTCGACGCCCTCGGCCTGGTGGGCGAACCAGTGCCCGGTGCGGCCGATGCCGGTCTGCACCTCGTCGAGCACCAGCAGCGCGCCGTGCCGGGCGGTGATTCGCCGCGCGGCGGCGAGGTAGCCGGCGGGTGGGACGACGACGCCGTTCTCGCCCTGGATCGGCTCCAGGATCACCATGGCGGTGGCGTCGGTGACGGCCGCCTCCAGCGCGGCCACGTCGCCGTACGGGACGTGGGTGACCTCGCCGGGCAGCGGGCGGAACGGGTCGGCCTTGGCGGGCTGGCCGGTCAGGGCCAGGGCGCCCATGGTGCGGCCGTGGAAACCACCCACGGTGGCCACCACGTGGGTGCGGCCGGTGCGCCGGGACAGTTTGAACGCCGCCTCGTTGGCTTCCGCGCCGGAGTTGGCGAAGAAGACCCGGCCGGGCCGGCCGGCCAGCGCCAGCAGCAACTCGGCCAGGGCCACCGGGGGCTCGGAGATGAACAGGTTCGACACGTGCCCGAGGGTGGCGACCTGCTTGGACACGGCGGCCACCACTGCCGGGTGGGCGTGCCCGAGGGAGTTGACGGCGATGCCGCCGAGCAGGTCGACGTACTCCCGGCCGGTCTCGTCGACCACGACGGCGCCGGAGCCGGAGACGAGGGCCAGCGGTGGGGTGCCGTAGTTGTCCATCATGGACTGACGCCACCGGTCGCTGAGGGCGGTCATGACGCCACCGAGCCTTCCTGGTTCGCGGGGCCGGCAACCTCGCTGGGCGCGCTCACGACCATGGTTCCGAAACCTTCCGAGGTGAATACTTCCAGCAGCGTGGAGTGGGCGACCCGGCCGTCCACCACGTGCGCGGCCGGTACTCCGCCGCTGACCGCCCGCAGGCATGCCTCCATCTTCGGGACCATGCCCGACTCCAGCGACGGCAGCAGCTTCGCCAGGTCGTCGGTGGTGATCTCGCTGATCAGGCTGGAGGTGTCCGGCCAGTTGGCGTAGAGGCCGGGTACGTCGGTGAGCACGACCAGCTTGCGGGCCTGCAACGCGATCGCGAGCGCGGCGGCGGCGGTGTCGGCGTTGAGGTTGTGCAGCACCCCGTCGACGTCCGGCGCCACGGTGGAGATCACCGGGATGCGGCCGGCCGCGATCAGGTCCGTCACCGCGGAGATGTTCACCGACTCGACGTCGCCGACCTGCCCGACGTCGACCGCCTCCCCGTCGACGTACGCGGGGCGGCGTACCGCGGTGAACAGGCCGGCGTCCTCGCCGGAGAGCCCGACCGCGAGCGGGCCGTGGGAGTTGATCAGCCCGACCAGTTCCCGCCCGACCTGGCCGACAAGCACCATCCGGACCACGTCCATCGCCTCCGGCGTGGTCACCCGCAGGCCGCCCCGGAACTCGCTGTCGATGCCGAGGCGTCCGAGCATCGCCGAGATCTGCGGGCCGCCGCCGTGCACCACGACCGGTTTGAGACCGACGTGACGCAGGAACACCATGTCGGCGGCGAAGGCCTGCTGCAACTCCGGGTCGATCATGGCGTTGCCGCCGTACTTGACCACCACGGTGGCGCCGGAGAACCGCTCCAGCCAGGGCAGCGCCTCGATCAGGGTGGCCGCTTTGGCCTGGGCGCGGGTCAGGTCCGAGTTCAGGTTCATGCTCATGTGGAGTAGGCCGAGTTCTCGTGCACGTACGCGTGGGACAGGTCGTTGGTCCACACCGTCGCCTCGGTGACGCCGGCGTGCAGGTCGATGCGGATGGTGACGTCCCGGCCGGTCAGGTCGACCTTCGAGCGGTCCTCGGCGGCGGCCCCGCCCCGGCAGACCCAGATCCCGTTGACGGCCACGTCGACGGCGTCGGGATCGAACTCGGCGGCGGTGGTGCCGACGGCGGCGAGGATCCGACCCCAGTTCGGGTCGTTGCCGAACAGCGCGGTCTTCACCAGGTTGTTGCGGGCCACCGACCGGCCCACCTCGACCGCGTCGTCCTCGTCGGCCGCGCCGACGACCTCGATGGCGATCTGCTTGGTGGCGCCCTCGGCGTCGGCGATCAACTGTTGGGCCAGGTCGTGGCAGGCGGCGGTGACCGCCGCGGTCAACTCCGCAGCGCTCGGCGTGACCCCGGCCGCGCCGCTGGCCAGCAGCAACACTGTGTCGTTGGTGGACATGCATCCGTCGGAGTCGATCCGGTCGAAGGTGACCCGGGTGGCGGCGCGCAACGCGGCGTCGAGCGTCTGCGGGTCGGCGACCGCGTCGGTGGTCAGCACGCAGAGCATGGTGGCCATCGCCGGGGCGAGCATGCCGGCGCCCTTGGCCATGCCGCCGACGGTCCAGCCGGCACCGGAGATCACCGTGGTCTTCGGCCGGGTGTCCGTGGTCATGATCGCCTCGGCGGCGGCGGCCCCGCCGTCGACCGTCAGACCCCCGATGGCGGCGCTGACCCCCGGCAGGAGCTTGTCCATCGGCAGCCGCTCGCCGATCAGGCCGGTCGAGCAGATCGCCACCTCACCCGCGCCGATCGGCTGGTCGGGGTGCTGCGCGGTCAGTGCGGCGGCGGCGTGCTCGGCGGTGGCGTGGGTGTCCTGGAAGCCGGCCGGGCCGGTGCAGGCGTTCGCTCCGCCGGAGTTGAGCACCACCGCCCGGACCAGCCCGCCGTGCAGCACCTGCTCGCTCCATGCCACCGGTGCGGCCTTGACCCGGTTGCTGGTGAAGACACCGGCGACCCCGATGTCCGGGCCGTCGTTGACGACCACCGCGACATCGGGTGCGCCGCTGCTCTTGAGGCCGGCCGCGACCCCGGCCGCCCGGAACCCGGCAGGTGTGGTGACGGTCATGGCGTCACTCCCAGCGGGGACAGGCCGGTGGTCTCGGGCAGGCCGAACATCAGGTTGGCGTTCTGCACCGCCTGACCGGCGGCGCCCTTGCCCAGGTTGTCCAGTGCGGCGACCACGATCAGCCGACCGGAGTCGACGTCGACGGTGGCCTGCAGGTGGCAGGAGTTGCTGCCCAGGGTGGCGGCGGTGTGCGGCCAGCGGCCCTCGGGCAGCAGGTGCACGAAGGGGCTGTCCGCGTACGCCTGCGCCAGCACCGCCCGGGGGTCCGCCGAGCCGGTCGGCCGGGCGGTCACGGTGGCCAGGATGCCGCGCGGCATCGGCGCGAGCACCGGGGTGAAGGACAGGCCGGTCGCCCCGGTGGCCTGCTTGATCTCCGGTACGTGCTGGTGGGCACCGACCTTGTAGGGCGACAGGTCGCCCATCACCTCGCTGGCCAGCAGGTGGGTCTTGGCGGCCCGACCGGCCCCGGAGGTGCCGGACGCGGCGACGACCACCACGTCGGCGGGGTCGGCGACATCGGCGGCGATCAGCGGCGCGAGCGCCAGGGTGATCGTCGCGGCGTAGCAGCCGGTGTTGGCTACCCGGGTGGCGGCGGCGATCCGCTCGGCCTGCCCGGGCAGCTCCGGCAGGCCGTAGGTCCACGCGCCGGCGTGCGGGCCGCCGTAGTAGCGGGCCCAGGCGTCACCGTCGGTGAGGCGGTGGTCCGCACCGAGGTCCACCACCCGGACCTCGGTGGGCAACTGCGCGGCGAGGGCGGCCGACTGGCCGTGCGGCAGCGCCAGGAAGACCAGGTCGGCCTCGGCGAGCGTCTCCGGTACGGTCTCGACGAAGGTGTGGTCCAGCCCGACGAGCTGAGGGTGCACGCTGTCGACGCGCTGTCCCGCCTGGCTGTGGGCGGTGGCGGTGACCAGGTCGAACTCAGGATGCCCGGCGAGCAGGCGGAGCAACTCACCGCCCGCGTAGCCACTCGCACCGGCGACCGCGACCCGGATTCCCATGCCTACCTCCGTATGACTATGCAGGGAGGTTAGCAGCAGCGAGACTGGCGCTGCAAGTTCATGCAGTCGACTGTATGAGAATACTTGCTGTGTTAAGAAGGGGCCCCTGCTCTACCGCAGGCGTTAACAGGGGGCCCTTCCTTGCACCTACAGCCGGCCGGCGTGCACGGCGTCGGTGACCCACGGGATTACCTCGTCGAGCATCGTGTCGAGCGAGGTGGTGGCGGTGAAGCCGAGCACCTGGGCGGCCTTGGTGGTGTCCGGCACCCGCTTGCGGACGTCGTAGCGGAACGGTTCGTCGCTGACGTACCGGAACGGCACCTCCGGGCCCTTGATCTTGTGCCAGATCAGCTCGGCCAACTCCAACACCGTGGTCGACCGGGCGGTGGAGAGGTTGAAGTCCTCGTTGTGGGCCGCCGGATGCTCGATCGCCGTCGCGATGCCCCGGGCCAGGTCACCGCCGTAGGTGTAGTGCCGCACCTGATCGCCCTCGCCGAGAATGTGCAGCGGATCCTGCCCCTTGACGATCTTCTGCACCAGGTCGGGCACCACGTGCGACATGGCCAGCTTCACGTTGCCGGAGAGCACCTCGGCCTGACCCAGCGCCCGCCCCTCCCCCACACCCACACAGTTGAACGGCCGCACGATCGTGAACGGCAACCGGTACTGCTCCCAGGCGGCGCGGGCGTAGTACTCCACCGCCAACTTCTGGAAGCCGTACGACGACAGCGGCGGCGGGATGCGCCGCTCGTCCCCCTCCCGGCTCGGCCAGTGCTCCGTCGACTCGTACACCATCGAGGAGGAGAGGTAGGTGACCTTGCGCAGCGTGCCGTCGCGGTGCGCCCGCAGCGCCGCGTCGCAGGTCGCCGCCATGATCCGCTCGTTGGTGGCGAGCAGGTCATAGGCGTACGCGTGGAAGTAGGAGATCCCACCGATCATCGCCGCCCCGGCGACCAGATGGTCACAACCGTCCAGCAGCTCGGTCAGCAGGTCGGTGTCGCGGGCGTCGCCCTCGACGAACCGGAACCGCGGATGGGTGTCGTAGCTGTGGCTGACCGGGCCGTACTTGGAGAAGTTGTCCACGCCGACGACCTCATGGCCCCGGTCCAACAGCTCCGCGACCAGGTAGCCGCCGATGAAGCCGGCCGAACCAGTTACCAGGACCTTCGCCACGTGCGCTCCTATGCGGTCTTCTCGTACTCGGTGGACCCGACGCTCTGCACCGCCGCCGGTCGGATCCGGGCGGCCAGCTTCTCCCGGCTCAGCCGTCGACCGTAGGCGAACAGATACCAGCGCAGGTACCCGGGGAGGAACCGACCCAGGTCGAAGTGGGACTCCCCGAGCGGCCGGTCCAACCAGATCGTCGGGATCTCCGCCACCGGCAGCCGCAACCGGGTCGCCTTCGCGGTCAACTCCAAGCCGATCTCGAAACCCGTCCGCGACTCGATTCCCACCTCCCGGACGAAGGCCGTGTCGTACGCCTTGAAGCTGTTGGTGGCGTCCCGGGTGCCGACCCGCGCCAGGGTGTAGAGGCTGCGCCCCGCCCAGCGCGACATCAGCCGCTTCAACCTCGGCCCACCCACCTGCTGACCGCCCGGCATGTACCGGGAGGCGGCGGCGACCACCACGCCCCGGTCCACCAGCCGGGCCAACTCGTCGATCTGCCGGGGATCGTCACAGCCGTCGGCCATCGTCACCACCACGACCGGGGCCCGCGCCACGTCGATGCCGAACCGGATCGCGTTGGCCGGCCCCCGCCCGTACGTGTTGAGCACCGCCCGCACCCGGGGGTCGGTACGGGCCGCCTGCTCGACGTACGGGACGGTGGTGTCCTCCGGTATGTCGTGCACGATGAGCACCTCGGCCGGCAGCAGCATCTCCCGCAGCATCCGCTCCAGGCAGCGCACGATCGCCGCGCCCTCGTTGTAGACCGGCACGATCACCGAGACCCGGGGGATCACACCCGCACCCCCTGCCCGGTCAGACCCCACATGTCGATCACCGGTTTGTCGGTGTCCAGGCGGGCGTACTGCTCGTGCGGGGCCGCGATCACCAGCAGATCGGCCCGGCGCAGCACCTCGTCCAGGTCGACGAAACGCTCGTCGACCACGTACGGGTCGGTGCAGAGGGTCTCCCGGGTCTTCAACGCCAGGATCTTGCGCAGCTTGTACGCCAGGCTCTCCCGGGGATCGTCGCTGCCGCCCTTGAAGGCCATGCCGAGGATGCCCACCGTCGAGTTGGCCAGGTCGAACCGGTCCTCCAGCCGGGAGACCAGGTACAACGGCAGACCCTCGTTGATCAGCATCGCCGAATGGCCGAGCACGAAGTTGTTCCGGTTGAACGCGGCCAACTGCATGGTGTCCTTGAACAGGCACGGCCCGGCCGCGAACCCGGGCATCGGCAGGTCGGCGGCGCGCGGATACTCGTACGCCACGGCGTGCCGGATCCGGGCGAAGTCCAGCCCGAAGTCGTTTGCCATCATCCAGAACTGGTTGGCGGTGGCGAACTTGATGTACCGCCAGGTGTTGGTGAACAGCTTCGCCAGCTCCGCCTCCTCCGGCGTCAGCGTGACGATCCGGTCGGTCAGGTGCCGGAACAGCTTCTCCGCCCGAGCCAGCGACTGCGGGGTACGCGCCGCCACGATCTGCGGCAGCGTGAACAACTCGGTCATCGCATGCCCCTCGGCGATGCGCTCCGGGCAGAAGGCGACATCTGCCTGCACTCCCCGGCCGACCAGCAACTTCTCGGTCAACGCGGTCACCCCGGGGTAGACGGTGCTGCGCAGCACCACCAACTGCCCGTCGCGCAGATGCTCCGCACAGCGTTCCAACGCCCGCGGCACGGCCCCCAGATCCGGGTTCAGGTGCTCGTCGACCGGGGTGCCGACCACCACCACCAGATGCTCGGAGGTGCCGACGGCGGCCGGGTCCGTGGTGGCCCGCAACCGGCCGGCGGCCACCGCCTCGGCCAGGGGTTCGGCCGCCCCGGCTTCGGCGAACGGCAGGGTCGCCGAGTTGACCGTGGCGACGGCGTCGGCGTTGATGTCGTACAGCACGACGGAGAGCCCGCGGGCGGCGAACGCGATGCCCAGTGGCAGGCCCACCCGGCCGCAACCACCGACTATGCAGACGTCGACCGAGGCGGGTGGCTCATCGGGCATGAGGGGGCTCCCGTGGGGGTGGCGGGTGTGATCCCAGGGTCATCGGGGTCACAGCA
Organism: Verrucosispora sp. ts21; assembly: GCF_002879555.1. Lineage (NCBI taxonomy): Bacteria > Bacillati > Actinomycetota > Actinomycetes > Micromonosporales > Micromonosporaceae > Micromonospora > Verrucosispora sp. ts21. The sequence goes on from NZ_PNOZ01000046.1 coordinate 31,881, forward strand.
GGCTAACCCCTCAGAGGTGACTCGTGGGTAACCAAATAATCCAACCGTGTTGACCTTTCGGCCGATGCTGCCCGTCGTCGACTCCTCCCCCGCCCGATCAGGGGAAGAGTCGACGACCCGAGTTGTCACATCGACTGTCGGGTAAGCCCCTGCTGCCGCTCGTAGGTTCGCAGCGCGATGTCCCATGCCTGGGTGTACTCGGACGGGCCGAGACCGAGATCGCCGTGCCCCTTGACGGCCTCCCGCAGCAATTCCACCAACGTCGGAACGATGTCGCGACGTTCCGTGACGTAGCGCTGGAACACCTCGGCGAACTCCGCGCCGGTCAGCCTGGCGGCGTACGCGGTGACCGGTTCGTCCTGGAGGTTCTGCAACACCACCGCCCACCGACGGGTCAGATCGTCGGCCTGCCGGGTACGGATCTTCTCCAGTTCGTGCTCACACTCCAGCGCGATCCGCTGTTCCCAGTACGGACGCAGCCGTTCCCGCACCCGCTCATCCGGGCTGACCCGTAGCCGCACCGTGAACTGGGGCAGGTGCGCTTCCTGTGGCCAGCGCTGGTGCATCAGCAGATCGTTCAGCGCCCGTTCGAGGTCGTGGGAACGGTGCGGCTCGTGCTCGCGAGCCAGGTCCATGGCACGCTCACGGACGATCCCCATCGCCCAGGGCAACAGCGCCTCGGCCCGCAGCCGCAGCCCGTCGAAGGTCATGTTGGTCGCGGTCCACAGGTAGACGACGTGCAGGTTGAAGTCGAACGCGTCGCCCTTCGCCGGCACCAGCAGGGGTTGTGGCACGTCCTGCCGAAAGGTGACCCGGGTAGGCGCCGGGGGCGGGAGTGAAGGAGCGGTAGCCGGCGCAGGCGCGGGCGGGAAGATCGAGTGCCACCAGCGGCGAGGCCGCGGCGGCACACCCTGCCGCAGGTGGGAGGTCCCGGAAGGTCCAGTCGTCATCAGGCGTCCTCAAAGGTCAGGGTTTCGACGTCGTTGAGCAGGGCGCACCCGGGCATGACCGGGCGCCAGACGTGCCGTAGCTGGTGATGGAGCCGACGACGCAGCGGAGGCCGTCCGGCCAGCACCAGCCGCAGCAGCGCCAGCACGTGCGCGGACACCTCGGCCTGACCGTCCGCCCGGCTGAACCAGAAGCCGAGCGTCCGCCAGGATCGGTACGCCGTCTCGGGCATGCTCAGCGCTGTCGCCCAGAGAGTTGCCAGGTCGTCGACGGAGATGATCTCCCTACGCGCCAGATCCAGCAGTTCCGGCCAGTGTTCCCGAGGTGGTCGAGCCCACCGTTCGGCCAGGATTCGCAACGTTCGCGCGGCGTGCAGCCGCACCTCACGGTCTTCCCGGTCGGTCGAGCTGGCCCACTGCGCGAGCGACGTCACCAGAGCAGCCCCGTGTCCGCCCTGGTAGACCTCGACCAAGCCCCGTACGACCGAGTTGTGCCAGCGTTGCATCCGCCCGGAGGCGACCAGTCGGAGCTGCACCAGGGCGGCGTCCGGCCACAGCCGGGCCAGCCCCAGTTCGTGGGCGCGGGCGACGGTGTCGCGCAGATGTGCCGCCGGCCCGGCGGCCCAGCGGTCCAACTCGACGCTGACCCGCTGCCTCAACCGCGGCTGCATCGCAATCGCGACGAGAACGATCGCGGCCGCCTGTCGAACGCTCGCTCGCCGCTCCCGGGCCAGGTCGCGCACAGTGTCCAGGGCCGTCTGCACGTCCCGGCCGGCCGACCATCCGATGGCGGCGGCTGCCGCCTGCCGTACGTCCGGCTGGTCGGCCCGCACCATGTCCGCGAACCAGCCGAGCAGGGCCCGGGGCGTCCACCAGTCGGTCCAGGCCACATCCAGGACAGCGGAGCGCAGCTGCTCGGTACCGGCCGTGAACTGCATCCGGATGCCGCCGGTCGCCCAGTCCTCCTCCGGTATCACGATGGCACCGCGCAGCATCGGTCCGAGCACCTCGTCGAGGGTGACGCCGCGCAGACGTACCGTGGCCGACTGTGCCCCCTCCGGACCGGACACCAACCGGTCAGCCGCGAGGCGGATCTCGACCGTCGACAGTCCGGCGAAAACCACGCAGGCCAGCCGGAAGGCTCGTGCCTGCTCGGCGGACCAGCCCACCGAGGCACCGGCGTCGGCCGGCACGTCGAGGATCTGTGCGGCACGCTCGCGAAGCTGTCGGGGCAGCAGTTGCGCCAGCCGGTCCGTCAGTGCCCTGGCGCGCGGCACCGTCTGCGCGAGCGCCGCCACGACGGGGACGACCTCGCGGGGCCGAGGTGCTCCGGCCAGGTACACCGAGAGCAGTTGATGCCGGAGGCATTCCTCGTCGACGTACTGATCCACGCACTCGCCGACACAGTGGCCAGCGCAGAAGCCCACACAGCGCCCGGCCAACTCCCGCCGTAAGCCGGCCCGGAACACCTCGGCCGCAGGTGCCGGGCGGTGCTCGACGACGTGCCCGGCGAGGTCCTGGACACGACGGGAGAAATCGCCGACCAACAACAGTGTCATGGCATTGGCCGCAGCCCGCTCGGCGAGCCCCATCAGGGTGTAGCCGTCCAGCGCACCGACCATCTCGTCGGTCAACCGCAGCACGTAGCCGCTGCCCCGGCGCTGACCCAGCTTCGTCCGGAACACATCGGTGAGCTGCTCGACCCCGAGGATGTTCACCCCGCCGACACCGTGCCTGCGAGCCGAGGCGACCAGCGCTGAGGTGAGTCTTCCGCTGCCCGGCGGTCCGGACAGGCACACCAGATGGCGCTGCTTCAGATGGTGGTCGAGTTGCTGGTCGCTGCCGGCGGGCGCGTAACCCCGCACCAGGTCCAGCACGGTCGTCTCACTGAGCGTCTCCGACCAGACCCGGCGTCCGTCCACCGAGTCGGACGCCGCAGTGACATTGACCGTACCGATGGCGAGGGCGCCGTGCCCGGTCGCGTTCTGGCCTCGGACGTACATGTTGCCGGCATCGATCCCCGCGTCACCGAACAGACCGGCCAGCCGGCGCAGCACGTCACCGGAGTCGAGCGAATCCTCACGGTCCTCCTCATCGCCGTCGTCCGTCTCGTCGTTCGGTGTCGAATCGACGTCCGCGTCTAGCGCCGATCCGGTGGCGGCACCGCCCGGCGGATCACCGGAACCTTCCTGACCCGGATCGCCGCCGGCATCTGGTCCGGCTTCGGCCGCACCGGGATGCCCGGGTTGGCCCGGCCCAGATGCGCCAGTCTCGCCGAAGGTGGCCGGGTCGGTGGGCTTCGTCGCGGCCCCGGGGACCGGCTCCGGATATCGGTCGTTCATCGGTCCACGTCCGGGCGCAGGATGGCGTCACGACCGATGGATCCGATCGCCATCGCGCCCGGTCCCACGGCGTTCTGGCCGTTGACCCGGATGTTGCCGGTACGGATGCCGCCGGCCGGCGGCTCACCACCGCGCCCGGTTCCGCTCTCCCCGCTCGGCGGCGCCGCCTCGCCCGGCTGGGCCACCTCGTTCGGCGGCGATGGCTGCGGGCCGGGCGACGACTCGTCCCGCCACGAGGTCACATCCTCGTCGAGAACACAGAGCCACGCCGGCTCACAGAACCCCTTCTCTGGCTGGACCACCTCGATGCGCCGGAACCGGTCCGGCCGAATCTCCTCCGGGTACTCGGTCACCACGTCCCGGTAGATCTCGGAGGAGACCACCAGGGCAACTCCGGCGTCCGGGAAGGCCGCCAACGCTCGGCGCACCGGTGTCGCGTCGCAGAGCCGACTGACCATGACGACCGCCTGGCCGGGAAAACCGTTGGCCCCGTCCAGGTGCACCATGCCCTGATGTACCGCCACACGTAGCCGGATACGGGCCACCGGGAGACGGCTGGCGTTGTACTGCCGCAGTCGCCGGTTCAGTTCCGGCAGGAACCGTCCGATCACCCTCGCCTCGGGAATGGCCCGGGGCAGGATGGCCAGTTCCCCGTCTCCCGCCTGCTGCGTCGCCCAGCCGACACGATCCATGCCCACCCCGTCGGCTGCCTCACGCAGCAGCCGATGGAAGTCCTGCTGGGCCTCGTACTGCTGGACGTTGCCGCGCCGGCTGTAGCGCTCCATGTCCACGCAGACCAACAACCGCCGCTCCGGATGTTGCATCTCGTCACCCTCCTCACCCCGGTCCGCGAGGACCGGGCACGAGCGACATCCAACTGGGGTCGACGCCCAGAGACCCCGTAGAAGTACGGCTTCGGTGGCAATGTCCGTCAGCAGTCATCCCGCACGACGCGGGTATGTCGGGCAGCTGTCCAGGATCCACTGGTCGCATGTGGAGCGTCCCGATCGACGTGCTGTTGGAGCTGGGCCTGGACCTGCACCTCACACTCGGCCTGCTCGTCGCCTACCTGCTCGCAGTGGTGCTGGCACGACGGGTCAGACGTATCGCAGTCGGACGGCTACGCTGCGGACGCTGTCGTCGCTTGAGCAGAGTGGGAGCCTGGATGCGGCACGAACCTGCCCAGAACCCGCAGTGGCCCTACGGCACCTTTCTGCAACGGCTCAGTCCACCCGTACGGTCCGCCCTGTTGGGGCTCGGCGTACGTCGCAAGGTCCCGGCCGGCCAGATCCTGATCCACGAAGGACAGCAGCAATCCCACCTGGTGCTGATCGAAGAGGGCCTGACGAAGGTCACCGCCGCCCTGCCCGACGGCCGCACGGCACTGTTGTCCCTACGCGTCGGCGGTGACCTGGTCGGCGAGATGTCGGCACTCAACGACCGGCCACGCTCCGCGACTGTCACCACCTGCAGCGCCGCCCGCTACAGCGTGATCAGCTCGGAGCGGTTCCGCGCGTTCCTCAGAGAAAACCCGGACGCCGCGCTCGAACTCGCCGCCATGGTCTCCGACCGGTTGCGCTGGTCGAACCGCCGACGGATCGACTTCTCCTCATACCCGGTCAAGATCAGAGTCGCCCGGGTGATCGCCGAACTGTCCCGAACCCACGGCCGCCAGACCCCCGACGGCGTCGTCATCGACGTGCGACTCACCCAGCCGGAACTGGCCTCCATCTGCGGCGCATCCGAGACCTCGGTCCAGAAAATCCTCCGGGAGCTGCGCACCGACGGGCTGGTCGACACCGACTACCGCCGGATGACCGTCCGGGATCTACCCGGCCTTCAGCAGGTCGGGCAACTCCACGCCGACGAATGTTAAGAAGGGCCCCTTCCTATGCACGAGGCGATAAGAAGGGGCCCTTCCTTACATCTCAGGCGCCGCGGAGGGTGGCGCCGACGCGTTCGGTGGCGCGGGCCACCGCGGCGTCGCGGGCGGCCACGGCCTCCTCGACGGTGAGGGTGCGGTCGGGTGCCCGGAAGGTGAGCTTGTAGGCCAGCGACTTGCGGCCGGCACCGAGCTGCTCCGAGGCGTACACGTCGAACAGGCGCACCGCCTCCAGCAGTTCACCGGCGCCCTCGGTGAGGGCCTGCTGGACGTCCTGGGCGGGGACCGCCTCGTCGACCACCAACGCCACGTCGATCAGGGCCGGCGGGAAGCCGGAGACTCCGGGCGCGGGCAGCACCGGCGCCGCCGGCAACGCGTCCAGGTCCAGTTCCATGGCACTGGTACGCCGAGGCAGCTCCAGTGTGGCCAGCACCGCCGGGTGCAGTTCCCCGGCGTGACCGACGACCGTCCCGTCGACAAGCAGCTGCGCGCAGCGGCCGGGGTGCCAGGGGGCGTACTCGGCGGCCCGTACCTCGATCCGGTCGGCCGGGATGCCGGCGGCGGCGAGGACCTCACGGCCCGCCTCCACGGCGTCCGCCCAGGTGGCCGGTCGCCCGGCACCCCACCAGCCGGCCGGCTCGATGTCGCCGGTCAGCACGACGGCGACGTGCCGGGGCTGGTGCGGGACCACCGCGTCGGCGGCGGCGAACTCGGCGTCGGTGGGCCGCCGGTCCACACCCATGGCCGGCGGGCTGCCGGCACCCGGGCGTGGCTGGAAGACCACACCGATCTCGTAGAGCGCCAGGTCCCGCAGGCCACGACCGAGGTTGCGGCGGACGATGCCGAGCAGCGGGCCGAGCAGCGTGGTCCGCAGCAGCGGCTCCTCGTCGGAGAGCGGATTGGCCACCCGTACCGCCTGGCGACGCGGGTCGTCGGCGGGCAGGGCGAACTGGTCGGCCAGGTCGGTGGCGACGAACGGGTGCGCCAGCACCTCGACGTAGCCGCGCTCGGCCAACGCCCGGGACACCGCCCGGTTACGCCGCTGCTGCCAGGTCAGCCCCCGGCCGGGCGGTGCGGTGGGCAGCAGCGACGGCACCTTGTCGTACCCGTCGAGGCGGACCACCTCCTCCACCAGGTCGGCCGGGTCGGTCAGGTCGGGCCGCCAGGTCGGCGGGGTGACGCTGAGGACGTCGACGTCACCCGCGACGACGGCCACCTCGCCGGGATCCTCGGCGAGTCGGTCGGTGCCGCGCGCCACGGTGCAGCCGACCTGTTCCAGCAGAGCGACCACCCGTGCCGGCGGGTACGCCACACCGACCCGCCGGCTGGGCAGGTCGACCGGCAGCGTCACCGGGGTACGCGCCACGACGTGGTCGATGTCCAGCACCTCGTCGCCGGCGGTGCCGCCCGCGTGCTCGGTGAGCAGGGCGACCGCCCGGTCCAGGGCGACCAGCGGCAGGGCCGGGTCGACGCCCCGCTCCCACCGCTTCGCCGCCTCGCTGAACAGCTTGTGCCGACGCGCGGTACGCCCCACCATCGCCGGGTCCCAGTGCGCGGCCTCGAACAGCACGTTGACGGTGCTGGGCAGCACCTCACTGGTCTCGCCGCCCATCACGGCGGCGAGCGAGATCGGCACCCCGTCACCGTCGCCCGCGACCGGGTTGGGCAGGCCGGCGTCGCAGATGACCATGTCTTCGGGGGCGAGGGCGCGGGTCACCCCGTCGAGCGTGGTCAGCTTCTCCCCCGGTACCGCCCGACGGACCACAAGCGGGCCGGCGAGACGGTCGGCGTCGAAGGCGTGCATCGGCTGCCCGAGTTCGAGCATCACGTAGTTGGTGATGTCGACGGGCAGCGAGATGCTGCGGATGCCGGCGACGGTGAGCCGCCGCTGCATCCACTGCGGGGTCTGCGCCGTCGGGTCGACGCCGCGCACCATCCGGGCCGCGAACCGGTCACAGCCGACCGGGTCGCGGACCTCCACCGGGTACGCCGGTTGGGCGGTGCCCGGCGTGGCGGGCACCCGACCCGGGTCCTGGAAGCTGAGGCCGAGGGCGTGCGCCAGTTCGCGGGCGAGCCCGCGCAGCGACATCTGGTAGCCCCGGTCGGGGGTGACCTCCACCTCGACGACGATGTCGTCGAGCCCGACCACGGGACGGGCGTCGTCGCCGGGCTTGGCGGCGACGTGCTCGGGCAGCACCAGGATGCCGGAGTGGTCGTCGCCCAGACCCAGCTCCTTGGCGGAGCAGATCATGCCGTGGGAGTTGCGCCCGTACGTCTTGCGGGCCCCGATGGCGAAGCCGCCCGGCAGCACCCCGCCGGGCAGGATCACCACGACCCGGTCGCCGGGGGCGAAGTTGCGCGCCCCGCAGACGATCTCCTGCGGTTCACCGGTGCCGTTGGCGGCGCCCACGTTCACCCGGCAGAACCGGATCGGCTTCTTGAAGCCGGTCAACTCCTCGATGTCGAGGACCTCGCCGACCACCAGCTGCCCGGTGACCGTGGTGGACAGGTCCACGATGGACTCGACCTCGATGCCGAGGTCGACCAGGGCCCGCTCCAGTTCGGCGGCGGGCAGGTCCGGCAGGTCGACGTACTCCCGCAACCAACTGACAGAAACTCGCATGACTCGTTACCACCGTCTCCGTAACTCGCGCGCCCGCACTACGCCCCGTGGCCGAACGCCCGGGTGAACCGGACGTCGCCCTCGACCATGTCCCGCATGTCGCCCACCCCGTGTCGGAACATCACGGTGCGGTCGATGCCCATGCCGAAGGCGAACCCGGAGTAGACCTCCGGGTCGATGCCGCAGGCGCGCAGCACCCGCGGGTTGACCATGCCGCAGCCACCCCACTCGACCCACTGTGGGCCCTTGCGGTGCTCCGGGAACCACACGTCGAACTCCGCCGACGGCTCGGTGAACGGGAAGTAGTGCGGCCGGAACCGGGTCTTCGCGCCCTCGCCGAACATGGCCCGGGCGAAGTGGTCGAGCGTGCCGCGCAGGTGGGCCATGGTGATGCCCTTGTCCACCACCAGGCCCTCGACCTGGTGGAAGACCGGCGAGTGGGTGGCGTCCAACTCGTCGGTGCGGTAGACCCGGCCGGGCACCACCACGTAGATCGGCGGCTTGCGGGTCAGCATCGTGCGCGCCTGCACCGGCGAGGTGTGGGTACGCAGCACCAGCCCCGACTCCTCCGACGGTGCGATGTGGAAGGTGTCCATCAGGCCCCGGGCCGGGTGGTCGACGGGGATGTTGAGCGCGTCGAAGTTGGTCCACTCCAACTCGACCTCGGGGCCCTCGGCCACCTCGTAGCCCATCCCGATGAACAGGTCGCTGATCTGTTCCATCAGCACGCTGACCGGGTGCCGGGAACCACGCGGGCGTCGGTCGTAGGGCAGCGTCACGTCGACGCGCTCGGCGACCAGGACCCGCTGCGCCTGCTCGCGGTCGAGCACCTCGGACCGGGCGGCGTAGGCCTGCTCGATGCTGCGACGGGCCTCGTTGACCCGCTTGCCGGCGTCGGCCTTGGCGGCGGGCGGCAGCGCGCCGATCTCCCGACGGGCCAGCGAGACCGGAGCCCGGTCGCCGAGGTGCGCGGGGCGGAGCGCGGCCAGCGCGTCGGGGTCACCGGCGGCGGCGAAAGCCTTCTCGGCCTCGGTCACGGCCTCGGCCAGGGCAGCCGGGTCTAGCAGGGCGACCTGCTTCGGGTCGTACGGATCGTTGCGGTAGGTCATGGCGTACGGGCACTCCTCACGGCGGCGCCGGCCCTCTCAGGCGGCGAAGCGAGTCTACGGACGCGCGGCTGCGCCGCAGCCCGCCGGTGGGAGTGGTGCGGAGAGCAGGTCAGGCTCGCCGCCCGCCGACACCGGCGGGCTGGCTAAACGTACGCCGTGGTGCGTCCACCATCACCGGCCGCTCTCCTCGTGCTCTGCTCTGCACGTGATCCTGTTCCTGCGCGTGATCTCATGTCAGCGCTGGGCTCTCGCCGAAGCGTACAGGCAGACCGCCGCGGCCGCAGCCAGGTTGAGGCTCTCGGCCCGCCCGTGCAGCGGCACCCGGACCCGGGCGTCGGCGGCGGCGATCAGCTCGTCGGGCAGCCCGTGCGCCTCGGACCCGAACAGCCAGGCGGTGGGGGCGGCCAGCCGGCCGGCGTCGGCCAGGTCGTCGAGATCCGCTTCGCCGTAGCCGGTCGCGGCGAGCACCACCAGACCGGCGGCGCGGACGGCGGCGACCACCGCCGCCGGGTCGCGTTCGCGCACCACGTCGACGTGGAACAGGCTGCCCGCCGACGACCGGACGCACTTGCCGTTGTACGGGTCGACCGCCTCACCGGCGAAGACCACCGCCGCGGCGCCGGCCGCGTCGGCGGTCCGCAACACGGTGCCGGCGTTACCCGGGTCCCGGATGCCCGCCAGCACCGCGACCAGCCGCGGACCGCGCGACAGCGCGGCCGCCAACGGCACGTCGAGGTGCTGACAGACGGCGACCAGGCCCTGCGGGGCGACGGTCTCGGCGAGCGCCGCGAGCGCCTCGTCGGTCACCTCGGAGACGGGTACGTCGGCACCGGCGGCGGCCGCTGCCAGGTCGGCGTACCGGTCGAGCGCGGTGGGCGTACCGAACAGTTCGAGCACCGTCCGGGGACGGGCCAGGGCCTCGCGGACCGCCTGCGGTCCCTCGGCGAGGAACCGGCCGGTGGCCTCGCGGTCGCGGCGGCGTTGCAGCCGGCGGGCGGCGACCACCCTGGGCGTACGCGGCGTGAAGGGCATGGTGTCCTCACCACACACGCGCGAGGCGCCCCCCTTCATCGAGGGACGCCTCGCTGCGTTGTGCGGGGATCAGGCGGCCTGAGCCGCCGCGCCGCCGGTGCCCTCGGCCTGCACCGCGGCCCGGGCCAGCTCGACGATCGCCGCGAACGCGGCGGCGTCGTTGACGGCCATGTCGGCCAGGATCTTGCGGTCGACCTCGATACCGGCCAGGCGCAGGCCCTGGATCAGCCGGTTGTAGGTCATGCCGTTGGCGCGGGCACCCGCGTTGATCCGCTGGATCCACAACTGCCGGAAGTCACCCTTGCGGTCGCGACGGTCCCGGTAGGCGTACTGCATCGAGTGCAGCACCTGCTCCTTGGCCTTGCGGTACAGCCGGGAGCGCTGACCGCGGTAACCACTCGCGGTCTCCAGCAGGGTACGGCGCTTCTTCTGGGCGTTCACAGCCCGCTTGACGCGTGCCATCTCAACTCCTTCTTGGGCTCAGGTGGCGCGCGTCAGCGGCCGAGCAGCTTCTTGAGGCGCTTGACGTCGGACTTGGCGGCCTCGACCACGCCCGTCAGCCGCCGGGTACGGGTGGAGGGCTTCTTCTCCAGGTTGTGGCGCAGACCGGCCTGCTGCTTCATGATCTTGCCCTTGCCGGTTACGCGGACCCGCTTACCCGTCCCCGTGTGGCTCTTCATCTTCGGCATGTGGAACGTCTTCTCCCCTGTTACTGACCGCTGGTGTCAGCGGTCGCGCCGGTCTCACCGGCTGCTGCGCTCTCACCGGCCGCCACGGACTCGGTAGCCGCCGCGGGCTCGGTAGCCGCCACGGAATCCTCCGCGGTCCGCTCCCGAGGCCCACCACGCGACGCCGTGGCGGCGACCGCGGAGGCCTTGACGGCCCGGTGCGGAGCGAGAACCATGATCATGTTTCGGCCGTCCTGCTTAGGAGCGGACTCGACATATCCCAGTTCCGTGATCTCGGACTCGAGTCGGCGCAGGAGCCGGTAACCCAGCTCCGGTCGACTCTGCTCGCGACCGCGGAACATGATCGTCACCTTGACCTTGTCCCCGGCCTTGAGGAACCGCACCACGTGACCCTTCTTGGTCTCGTAGTCGTGCGGGTCGATCTTCGGCCGGAGCTTCATCTCCTTGATGACGGTCTGCTGCTGGTTACGCCGCGCTTCGCGCGCCTTCAGTGCGCTCTCGTACTTGAACTTGCCGAAGTCCATGAGCTTGCACACCGGCGGGCGCGCCATCGGCGCAACCTCGACCAGGTCCAGATCGACGTCCGCGGCCAGCTGAAGGGCGCGCTCCAGCGGGACGATGCCCACCTGCTCACCCTCGGGGCCGACCAGTCGGACCTCACGTGCCCGGATCTGCTCGTTCACGCGTGGTTCGACGCTGATGGGGCCTCCTCGAGTCGGTTCTTCATCGGTGGCCGACCCGTGCGGCTCCCGTCGGGAACCCGCGCGGAAAGCAGAAGGCCCCGGCGCATGCCAGGGCCCGCTCGACCGGTCGGCACGATCACAGGATCGCGCATCCGGAGCCGGGACGTGCCCGGAACCGGTGACCGGACCCGGCCGCCGCAGTTGGCGAACTCGGGTGGGAGCAGGCGCCCCACTTTCGTGGCCGTCCGCTCACACGGACAGCCTGGTCGACTTGACCACACTACACCCGTGGTCACCGGGGCCTCAAACCGACCCACCGTGTCGCCCGTGCTGTCGCACCGGCCGCTGGCGCCGACGCTGTCCGCCACCGGACGGCCGGCAGTGGTCAGGGGCCGGGGGTGCGCTCGGCGAGGGCGGTCAGGTGCGCCTGGTGCAGCCGGCGCAGGGCACGCACCCCGTCGACCGCGTGCTGCTTGTCGGCGGCCTGCAGCGCCACCACCGGCAGCAGATCGTCGTCGTACAGCTCCAGGGCGGCCCACGGCGCACCACGGTCGAACCGGATCCCCCGTACGACCTCCCAGGGCAGCTCGTACGAGCCGATGATGTTGCGGACCCGCACCCCCCGCGCGTCCGCCTCCACCCGGGGACGGGTGAACAGCAGGGCGCCGAGGGCGAAGAGCACGCCGAGCCCGATCATGGCGAACTGGTCGCCGCGCTGGAAGGTGCCGTAGCCGTTGCCGGTCGGCCCGGTCAGCGTGGTGGCGATCACCGCGAACAGCACCACCACCACGACCGCCGACACCCAGCAGACCACCCGAATGCGCCGGGGCCGCAGCCGCACCGGCTCGCCGGCGGTCGTCGGCCCACGGTCGGCCGTGTCGGCACCCGGCTGCGCTGCACCCCGCTGAGCTGCGTCCCGCTGACTCATGGCACCAGTCTGCCATCCGCCCCCGGCCCGGCGGACGGTGCCACACGCAGCGGCACCATCCGCCACAGCGGTCACAACCGGCAGGCGTGGATGTTGGTGACCAGGATCGCCCGGGCGCCGAGGTCGTAGAGCTCGTCCATGATCCGGTGCACGTCGTCGCGGAGCACCATGGCCTCCACCGCCACCCAGCCCTCACGGTGCAGCGGCGAGACGGTCGGTGACTCGATGCCCGGGGTCAGCGAGCTGGCCCGGTCCAGCAGGCCGGCCGGCACGTCGTAGGCGAGCATCACGTACCGGCGAGCCACCAGCACCCCGTGCACCCGGCGCAGCAACTGCTCCGCCTGCGGGTGCGCGGTCGCGCCGGCCCGGCGGACCAGCACCGCCGAGGAGCGCAGCAGCGGCTCGCCGAAGACCACCAGGCCGGCCTGGCGCAGCGTGGCGCCGGTCTCGACCACGTCGGCGACCACGTCGGCCACGCCCAGCCGAATGGCGTTCTCCACCGCGCCGTCGAGGCGGATCACCTCGGCCTTGACGCCCAGCTCGGCGAGGTGACGCTCAACCAACCCCGGGTACGCGGTGGCGATCCGGTGCCCACCCAGCTCCTGGACGTCGTGGACGTCGTCGGGACGGGCGGCGAACCGGAAGGTGGCCCGGCCGAAGTTCAGGTCGACGACCTCCTCGGCCGGCGCGCCGGAGTCGATCAGCAGGTCCCGGCCAGTGATCCCGACGTCCAGGTCACCGGAGCCGACGTAGGTGGCGATGTCCTTCGGTCGCAGGTAGAAGAATTCGATGTCGTTGGCCTCGTCCCGGCAGACCAGGTCCTTCGGGTCGGTGCGCTGGCGGTAGCCCGCCTCGCGCAGCATCTCGGCGGCCGAGGAGGCCAGGGCGCCCTTGTTGGGTACGGCGACACGCAGCATGACGGAGTGCTCCTTCGATCGGGTCAAGAGTCGACGGCGGGCACTCAGAGATGTCGGTAGACGTCCTTGAGCTCCAGTCCGCTGGCGAGCATCAACACCTGCACCTGGTAGAGCAGCTGAGAGATCTCCTCGGCGGTGCGTTCGGGCCCCTCGTGCTCGGCGGCCATCCACGACTCGGCGGCCTCTTCGACCACCTTCTTGCCGATGAAGTGCACCCCCTTCTCCAGCGCGGCGACCGTGCCCGAGCCGGGGGTGCCGGCGGCGGCCTTGGCCTGCAGCTCGGCGAACAACTCCTCGAACGTCTTCACGGAACCGGATTCTCCCAGTTGCCCCGGGTCGTGGCGTGCACCGGGTCCGATGGTGACCGGTGAGCGGGACTTGTATTTCCTACCACCATGGTGGGACAGCTCTACGGCAGCTGCCGATGGTGGTCGTACGCTGTCGGCCATGGTCAGCACCCCACGCATCCGTACGCTAGCCACGGCCGGCGCGGTCCTTTTCGCCGTCACCGCCTGCGCGCCCCAGAACGAGCCCGCTCCCCCGCCCTCGACCTCCGACGCCGCCTCGTGCGCGAAGGAGAACCTGCCCACCCATACCCCCGGCAAGCTCACCATCGCCACCGACCAACCGGCCTACCAGCCGTGGTTCGTCGACGACAAGCCCGAGAACGGCCAGGGCTACGAGTCCGCGGTGGCCTACGCGGTGGCGGAGAAGCTCGGCTACACCCGCGACGAGGTCGTCTGGACCCGGGTCAAGTTCGACTCGGCGATCGCCCCCGGACCGAAGTCCTTCGACTTCGACATCAACCAGTTCTCGATCACCGACGAGCGCAAGAAGGCTGTCGACTTCACCGCGCCCTACTACCTGGTGCGGCAGACCGTCATCGCTCTGAAGTCGTCCAAGATCGCCGGCAAGACCAGCCTGGCGGACCTGCGCGACGCCAAGCTCGGCGCCCAGGTCGGCACGACCAGCTACCAGGCGATCACCGACGTGGTGAAGCCGACGACGAAGCCGCAGGTCTACAACAGCAACGACGACGCCAAGAAGGCCCTGCAGAACGGCCAGCTCGACGGCCTGGTCGTCGACCTGCCCACCGCCTTCTACATCACCGCCGCGGAGATCGACGACGCGGTGATCGTCGGCCAGTTGCCGCAGGTGGGCACGCCGGAGGCGTTCGGGCTGCTGCTGGACAAGAACTCGCCGCTCACCGGTTGCGTCAGCAACGCGGTCGGGCAACTCACCGCCGACGGCGTGTTGAAGCAGTTGGAGCAGCAGTGGCTGGCCCAGGTCGCGGGAGCCCCTGAACTCACGTGAGCGCAACCTCGTACGTCCCCTCCCCCGCCCAGCGGGCCCGAGAGGAGTACCGCCGCCGGCAGACCGTACTCAGCGTGCTGATCGCCGCCGCCTCCACGGCGGCGGTCGGCACGCTGCTGGCGTTCGCGGTGACCGGGGCGCCCGGCTGGGACCGCGTACGCGCCTCGTTCTTCGACCCGCAGATCGCCCGGGACGCGCTGCCGGCGGTGCTGACCGGGCTCTGGCTCAACCTGCGGCTGCTGGTCTGCTGCGCCATCGGCGCGCTGCTGCTCGGGCTGGTGATCGCGATCCTGCGTACCCTGCGCGGGCCGGTCTTCTTCCCGATCCGGGCGCTGGCCACCAGCTACACGTACGCCTTCCGGGGCCTGCCCCTGATCATCGTGCTCTACCTGCTCACCCTCGGCGTGCCGGGCCTGCGGTTGCAGGGCATGCCGCCGGTGCTGGTGCTGGGCGGGCTCGCGCTGGTGCTCACCTACAGCGGATACCTGGCCGAGGTGTTCCGCGCCGGCATCGAGTCGGTGCATCCCAGCCAGCTCGCGGCGGCCCGGTCGCTGGGCCTGACCTACCGGCAGACCATGCGGCACGTGGTGCTGCCGCAGGCCGTCCGGCGGGTGGCCCCGCCGCTGCTCAACGACGTGGTGGCGTTGCAGAAGGACGTCGGCCTGGTCTCCCTGGCCGGCCCGATCGACGCGGTCCGGGCCGCGCAGATCGCCACCGCGCAGAGCTTCAACTACACGCCGTACATCGTGGCCGGGGTGCTCTTCGTGCTGCTGGCCATTCCGCTGATCGCCGTCACCGACCGGGTCACCCTGCGGGCGGCCCGACGCCAGTCCGGAGGCTGAGCATGGACGTCCTGCGGTGCCGCGGGCTACGCAAGGTCTTCGGCGACCAGGTGGTCCTCGACGGGCTCGACCTGACCGTGGCCGAACACCAGGTGGTGGCCCTGATCGGGTCCTCCGGGTCCGGCAAGTCGACCCTGCTGCGCTGTGTCAACCTGCTGGAGGACCTGCACGACGGGACGATCGAACTGGACGGCGAGGACATCACCGCCCCCGGCGTCGACCCCGACAAGGTACGCCGCCGCATCGGCATGGTGTTCCAGTCGTACAACCTCTTCCCGCACCTGAGCGTGCTGGACAACATCACCCTCGCGCCCCGCCGGGTGCACCGCCGGGCGCGGGCCGAGGCGGAGGCCCGAGCCCGGGAGCTGCTGGAACGGGTGGGGTTGGGGGCCAAGGCCGACGCCTACCCGGACCGGCTCTCCGGCGGCCAGCAGCAGCGGGTGGCGATCGTACGGGCGCTTGCCAACTCGCCCCGGCTGCTGCTGCTCGACGAGGTCACCTCGGCGCTGGACCCGGAACTGGTCGGTGAGGTGCTGACGATGATCCGCGACCTCAAGACCGAGGGCATGACGATGATCCTGGCCACCCACGAAATGGGCTTCGCCCGCGACGTGGCCGACCAGGTCTGCTTCCTCGACGCCGGCCGGGTCATCGAATCCGGCCCGCCCAGCCAGGTCCTCGCCGATCCCGTCCACCCGCGTACCCGCCAGTTCCTGGCCCGCATCATCGAGGCCCGCCGCCTCTGAGCCTCGATCCACCGATGAGTCCGGCAGTTGTAGGCCGCCGCCCGCGACACCCTGATCGGCCTCGCCGCGCGGACACCGCTGCTGGCCGGCGCGGACGTGCTGACCTTCGTGGACATCGACTCGATGCTGCGGCGGGTCTACGGCAAGCAGGTACAGGGCATCGGGTTCGGTCATGCCAAGGTCGGCGGCTACGACGTGCGGCTGCGCGGCTACAACCCGCTGATCGCGACGTTGTCCACGCCTCTGTGCGCGCCGGTCGTCGCGGCGACCCGGCTGCGCAGCGGCAACGCCGGCTCCAGCCGGGGCGCGGCGAGCATGATTGCCGAAACGATCACCACCGCCCGCGCGTGCGGCGCGACCGGCGAGATCGTGCTCCGGCCGACTCCGCCTTCTACGCCAAGACGGTCATCAGCACCTGCCGGCGACACAAGGTGCGGTTCTCGGTCACCGCCCGCATCGACGCCAAGGTCCGCACCGCCTGCGGCAGCATCCCGCAACGATCAGTGGATCGACATCAAATACCCGCAGGCGATCTGGGACGAGCAGGAACAGCGGTGGGTCTCCGACGCGCAGATCGCCGAGACCACCTACACCGCGTTCGCCGGCACCCGACATGCCGTCACCGCCCGGCTGATCATACGTCGCATCCGCCGCGACGACCCCACACAGCACCCGGACCAGGAAGAACTCGTTGCGGCCTACCGGTATCACGCGGTCTTCACCGACAGCCCGTTCACTCTCGTGCAAGCCGAAGCTCAGCACCGCCAGCACGCCGTGATCGAACAGGTCAACGCGGATCTGATCGCCGGTCCTCTGGCGCACCTGCCCTCGGGGCGGTTCAGCGCCAACGACGCGTGGCTGACCTGCGCCGGCATTGCCCACAACCTCACCCGCGCCGCCGGGCACCTCGCCGCCGGCACCTGGACGACCGCCCGAACCACCACGATCCGGACCCGGATCATCAACGTCGCCGCCCGCCTCGCGCACTGCGCCCGCACCATCAACCTGCACCTACCTCAGCACTGGCCCTGGCAGGCCGCCTCGACAACCTGTTCACCACCGTCCACCCGGCACCCGGCTGACCACGGCACACCGACCGCAACCAGGCCGGCCCCGCCAAAAGGCCAAACCCCGTCCCACCCCGAACGACCACCCCCGGAGCAAGCCGATCACGTGATCGGCGATTTCACCGTGCGGCGACGACGCGCTTACGACTACAGATGAGCTACACACTCACCTCCAGGTCCGCTGGGCGCACGAATCACCCAGGCGCTGCAGGAGCGCCTCGGCTCTCCTGCTCGACGGTCACTCGACACCAATCTCGGAGAGCGCAATAGCCGCTCGACGCCGGACGTATTCGTCTGGGTCGAGTTTGAGTTGCATCAGGGGCTCTACCGCGACGGTGCCAAGTGCCGCCGGAAGGATTGCCGCAACCTGCCAGCGAGCTTGAGCATCGGGGTACCGAAGAGCCTGAGGTAATAGGCGACGTAGGGCAGCTGGATTATCGCGCAGAATCTCAGCGACGCGCTCATCTTCGTTGTCACGCGCAAGCACGAATAGGAGATCGGAAATAACCTCCCGCTCTAGTACGCTCGCTTGGTTGACTGCCTGCTCCGCAGCATCAAGTAGAGCCTCCCAGTGGGGGTAGTTCGCCTCCCACTCCGCACCGTGACCCAAGTTCAGGTAATCTGGAGCACCGCTTTCCTGCCATTCTTTGAAGCGCGCCACTTCGACTGCTAGAGGGTTCATGGCCTGCCCGTCGGGTGAGCGGGAACGATGTGGACATCATCCTTCCCGTAGTGAATTGTACCCCGAGTAGTACTGAGTCGAGTTCCGTCAATCCCCACCCAGGTTCCGATATGCTGGCGGAAGTCCACCACCTCCTTGTTTCCGTGACGTACACCGGTTCCGGCGAACTGGTTGATCAGGCCTTGCGGGTCGGAGTGGGTGAACTCACTTCTTCCTCTTGTAGGATCGAAATTGTTATGGCCAGGGACATGCTTGCCCTGTTTGCCTGGGTGGATCTTCGGGAGTTTCCCGCCCGCGGCTCCGAATACCGGCTCTTCGAAGTTAAGCGGGGTTGAGGTGTCCGCGGTGGCGTCGGGTGGTGGCGGTGCGGGTGCGTAGGCGTTGGTTGTCGGGGTTGCGGAAGCCGTAGGCGTCGCGGGCGACGGTTTTGATGACGCGGTTGGTGCCTTCGGAGCCGGCGTTCGTGATTCCGGTGGTCAGGAACGCGAGGATTTGTGGCCACCAGGTCTCGATGGTGGTGGCGAGCCGGTGGAGTTCGGGCAGGTCGAAGGCGGCGCAGCGGGTGTAGAAGCGGTGCAGGAGCTGGTGGATGTGTTCCCGGTTCGGGTGGGTGCGGGCGACCGCGAGCAGGTCGAGTAGGTCTTCTTTCGCGTTCCAGGCGGCCAGGATCGGAGCACCGATTGCCGCGGGGAGGGCGTCGAGGGTGTCGACGAGGCGGTCGACGTGTTTGCTGGGCATGCGGGCGGCCGAGCGGGTCAGCCGGTTGCGCATCCGCCATTCCGGGTCGCTGCCCCGGCCGCGGCGACCGCGCTGGGTGAGCGTGACCCGGCGGCGGATCTCGGTGACGGCTCGGTTGGCCAGTTGCACGACGTGGAAGTGATCAACGACCAGCAGCGCGTGCGGCAGGGCCTGCCGGATCGCGGCCTTGAACACGGTGCACATGTCGATCGCGACTGCCTGGATCTGGTCGCGCCAGGTCTGCGGGCGAGCGGCCAGCCAGCCGGTGACCGCGGCGGTGGTGCGGCCTTCGACCTGGGCGAGCAGCCCCTGTCCGCCGGATAGATCGCAGAAGCCGACGTGCCACCGGTCCGCGGTCGTGGTCCACGAGCCGTCCTGCTCATCCCAGCTCCAGTGCGGTTTGCCCCGGCGGACCTCGTCGATGCCGAGTACGGCGACCGGCTCGGGCTCGGCCGGCAACACCCTGCTGGCGTGGGCGGTGAACGCGTCGGCGACGACTGGCCACGAGATGCCGTGGTCCCGGGCGGCCTGCACGATCGTGCGCCCGGCATCAGCAACCGCAGCCCCGGCCGCCTGCCGCAACCGGGTGGTCAAGCGGGAGCGGGCCGGAATCTGGGCGACCTGCTCGGTGAACGACCGCCGCGGACAACTGACCGTCGGGCAGTACCAACGTCGTTTAC
>NZ_PNOZ01000047.1:0-50808 GCF_002879555.1 Verrucosispora sp. ts21
GTGGTGGGCGGTGGGGTGGTCGGGGGCGGGGTGGTCGGCGGAGGCGTGGTCGGAGGTGGCGTGGTGGGCGGAGGCGTGGTCGGGGGAGGCGTGGTGGGCGGCGGGGTGGTGGCCGGCGGACCGCCGTCGAGTGTCAGCTTCCAGCCGTCAAGCATGCCTGCGTACGGGGCGACATTCTCGACCCGTAGCTTCCAGGTGCCGGGTGTCGGTTTGCTCGACAGATCGAGGATGAAGGCTTCGCGGGAGTGTGCCCGATACGACCCGACGAGGCTTTCCTTGAGCAGGAAGGCCTGTCCGTCCGGCGCGATGAGGGAGAGTCGGAGGTCCCGGTTGTACTGGTGAGTGATGTTGGTTTCGACGTAGCTGGTGGTGGACGGTGCCCGGCCGCAGTCGGTCACGCTGATCGGCGATTCGATCGTGCCGTTCTCCGGGATCCGTACGTCGGCGGTGGCGATACCGCCGCAGGCCGGCGGCGGGAGGTCGACGCCCGCCAGGTTGAGTGTCCACGAGTCGAGGAACCCGGTGCCCTGGTTCATGTTGTCGCTGACGTAGAGCTGCCAGGTGCCGTTCGCCGTCTCCGACGACAGGTCGTTGGTGAACGTGTAGTCGACGCGCGTGGCGTCTCCGCCGGTGTGATCCAACAGGTAGTACCAGTCGCCGCTGGGTGAGATCAGCCGCACGTCGAGTTGACTGATGTTGGCGTGGGCGATGTGCACCTCGATCGTGCTGTTGCGGGCGGCGGCACCGGGACAGCCGGTGATGGTGATGGGGGCGCGCAGGTTGTAGCTCTCGCTGATCACGCGGTCGGTGCCGTCCGATGCGACGCAGCCGGGCGTATTGTCGATGCGCAACTGGTAGGCCAGCGGCCGGATCGCGCTGGTTCCGGTGCCGATCACCGAGATGGTGTAGCTGCCGGCCAGCATGGTCGCTGCGGTGCTGATCGTGAGTGTGGTGCTTCCGTTCGACGAGATGTTCGGTGGGTCGAAGGTGGCCGTCACACCGTCGGGCAGGCCGCTGACCGCCAGTGAGACCGGTTGGGCGGCGCCCCGGGTGACAGTGCCGGTGATCGTGGTCGAGACGGTGCCACCGGGCGTGACGGCGCCCTCGGCCGGGGTGGCGGTCAGGGTGAAGTCGTCAGCCGGGACTGTGGCGCTGACGTGGAGCAGCCGGTTCGGTGAGCCGATGCCCGCGTCGGTCACCACGCCGGGGGTGGCGTCGTCCAGGAGCGCCTGGGTCACCTGCGCCGGGGTGTAGGTGGGGTTGTTGGCCAGGACGAGCGCGGCGGCTCCGGCGACGTGCGGGGCAGCCATCGACGTTCCGGAGGCGGTCCGGGTGGAGGTGTTGCCGTCGATGTAGGCCGAGGTGATGTCGACCCCCGGCGCGAACAGGTCCACGCAGGTACCGATGTTGGAGAAGGCTGCGCGTGCATCGTTGGGGCCGGTGGCGGCCACGGTGATCGCCTCGGGGACAGAGGCCGGGGTGGTTGTGCACGCGTCGGCGCCGTCCTCGTTGCCCGCCGACACCACGTAGGTCACGCCGTCGGCGATCGACCGTTGCACGGCGTCGACCATGGGCTGGTACGCCACGCCGCCGAGGCTCATGTTCGCCACCGCCAGTTCGCCCGGGTCGTGGTCGCCGGTCACCCAGTCGACCCCGGCGATCACCTGTGCGGAGGTGCCCCGGCCGATGCAGTTGAACACCCGTACGGCCACCAGTTGCACGTCCTTGGCCACCCCGTAGGTGGTGCCGCCGAGTGTGCCGGCCACGTGGGTGCCGTGGCCGTAGCAGTCGTTGGCCTCGGCATCGTTGTCGACGAAGTCCCAGCCGGACACGGCCCGCCCACCGAAGTCGGTGTGGGTCGCGTTGATGCCGGAGTCGATGACGTACGCCCGTACGGCCGGTGTGACCCGGGGGTAGGTGAACGAGTTGTCCAGCGGCAACGCGCGCTGGTCGATGCGGTCCAGACCCCAGGACGGGGTGGGGCTCTGCACGTCCGCCACGGAGACCGTGTGGTTCTGCGTCACCGAGGCCACCGCCGGGTTGGCGGCGAGCCGGCGGGCACCGCGTTCGGAGAGTCGGGCCTCGAAGCCCCGCAGGGCGTGCCGGTAGACCTGGCCGACGTTGCCGCCCTGCCGTTCGGCGAGGGTACGGGCGGTGGTGTCCACGGCCTTGGCTCCGACGGCGGCATCCCGCAACACGACGATGTAGGAGCCGGTCACGGCGCTCGGGCCGCCGGCGGCGAGGATCTGCCCCTCGGCCGGGGCGGTCACCGCGGGCGCGGCGGCTGCGGTGAGGGCCAGCACGATCGCTGCGGCCACGATGCCTGAGCGGAGCAGGGAGCGACTACGTTGTCCAGCCGGTGTCATGTCTACCTTCCCTGGCGAGGGCCACGCGCCCAGAACCGACCGCGTGGGGATCGCCCGGCGCTCGTCGGCGAACGACCACCGGAGACGTTGGTCGGTGGGCCCCGGTGTGAGAGGGAGTGCCCCTTCGGCCGACTGTGGCTCAGCACGTCGCGAAGTGACCTGCGTCGATATCACAATCCTTCATGATTGTTTCGCTGTCAACGAAAGATTCTGTGGGTGAGACCAACGACGAAGCGGTCAGAGGCGACGAGCGCGAACCTGATCGAGAGGCCCCACCGAGGGTGGACCGGTGGCCGTCCTGGCGAAGCGGCGGGCCAGGTGGCCGAAGGCATCGGTGAGCTCGGCGGGGCCGACGACCTCGATCTCGGTGTCGAAGCGGGCGAGGGCGGCGGCGAGGCTGGGCCAGGACCAGGAGCCGAGCGTGAGCCGGCAGCGGCCCGGGCCGACCTCCTCGACAACCCCCTCGCGGGTGTAGCGGGCCACTGCGGCCGCGGGCAGGTCGAGGATCGCGGTGCCCTGGCAGGGCCAACCGGTGACGCCGTCGGCTGCGCCGCGGAACCTGCCGGTGACGAAGGTGCCCACATCACCTCCGGGTAGCTGCCTGGGCGTGAAGCGGGGCCCGTTGGGGGTGCGCAGGCTGATCCCGTCGACGCGAAAGGTGCGCCAATCCGACCGGCCGAGGTCCCACGCGACGAGGTACCACCGCCCGTCCCAGGTGACGACGTGGTGTGGCTCGACGCGGCGCGGTGGCTGCTCGGCGGCCTCGGGGCCGTAGTCGAAGCGGAGGATCTCGCGCGCGTGCACGGCGGAGCTGATCGCCAGGAGCGCGCCGGTGTCGGGCAGGGCGGCTGGTCGGGTGGCAGGTCGGTCGACGGCGGTGATCTGAAGAGCTTTGACGCGGTGCCGCAGCCGCGACGGCATGACCTGCCGGACGGTGGTCAACGCCCGGACTGCCGCTTCCCCGGTGCGGTCGCCCAGCGTCGTGGCGGCGATCTGCAACGCGACGGTGAGGGCGACGGCCTGCTCGTCGTCGAAGAGCAGCGGCGGGAGTTCGGTGCCGGCTCTGAGTCGGTAGCCGCCGTCGGGGCCCCTGACCGCGGCGATGGGGTAGCCGAGCTCACGCAGCCGATCGATGTCACGGCGCACCGTTCGCAGGCTGACGTCGAGCCGCTCGGCCAGTAGCGCACCCGGCCACTCTCGGCGCGTCTGCAGCAGCGACAGCAGCGCCAGCAGTCGCGCGGAGGTCTTCGGCATGGGTGCGAACCTAACCGCAGTAGGTGACACAACCTGTCACCACAGTCGTCGAGTCTTGGGGCGATGCCGGCCGGACGCTCCGGCCGGGATTCTCACCAGGAGTCTCATGAGCATCACCACTACCGCCCACCTCAACTTCCGGGGCAACGCCCTGGAGGCGTTGGAGTTCTACCAGTCGGTGTTCGGCGGCGAGATCATGGTCATCACGTACGGCGATTTCGGGATGCCGAAGGGACTGCCCGACGCCGGCAAGGTCGTGTGGGGTCAGGTCGCGGCCGCCGACGGCTTCCGCGTCATGGCCTACGACGTGCCCGGCCAGACTGTCGCCGGCGGCGCGTCGCAGCACTCGACCCGGCGCGAGAACGGTATGACGCTGACCGGCGAGCCATTCTTCCTGTCCGTTCGCGGGGAGACCGTCGAGGAGGTCGGCGCGCTGTGGGAGAAGTTGGCGGACGGCGCCACGGTCGTCGAGGCCTACGGCCCGGCGCAGTGGGCGCCGGCGTTCGGGATGCTGACCGACCGCTTCGGCATCACCTGGATCCTCGACGTCGCCACCGCGTACGCCGGCGCCTGATCCTCATCCTGGCAACGGGACGAAACGACGCCCAGCCCGACACCCTCGTCCCGTTGCCAGCAGCGGCGCAGGCTCGGCACGCCGACACCTCGGAGATCATCGCCACCAGGCTCCGCCGGTAGCACCCTGACGAGAGAGTGGGTGATCCAGGAACTCTCGGCGAGGGCCGGCATCACCGGCCACCCATAGCCGTCCCGGCTATCCCAGCCGGACGCACGGGCTGGTGATCGGGGAGCTCGAGCTCTGCGCCGTGCGGGAGTGCCCGCCCGCCGCGTTATAGGTGGATGATAGTCCGCAGGAAGCGTCAGGAGGAGAAGCGGATAGGACGACTCCGGCTCGGCGGCATCCTGCTCGGCACGGCCGACGCGGAACGGTTGCGCGCCTGGTACGTCGCCGCCTTCGCCCCGGTGGAGACACCGTCAGGATCTCCCGACTTCGGCGGGTTTGAGATGCTGGTGGATGGCCGCGGCGAGGCGTCTCTCGCGGCGAGGCAGGGCGACCGGCAGTGAGGTGCTCGTGTATCCCAGGGAGGATCACCAACCAGCCACATACGCGGTGCTCAACTTCCCTGTCGACGACATCGAGCAGTGATCGGGCGCGGTTTTCGGCAGGCGTGCGGTGGCGCTGGTCAGTCGTAGTCCACCAGACCGGCCCGGATGGCGTTGATCGCAGCGGTCGTGCGGTTGGGTGAGTCCAACTTGAGCATGATGCTCGCGACCAGGCGCTTCGCGCCGTGGCTGGAGATAGCGAGTCGCCGTGCGATCTGCTTGTTGCTCAACCCCTTCACCAGCAGGTTGAGCGCCTCGGTCTCACGAGCAGTCAGGTTCACCGTGCGCGTACGGGTGCTCGGCCCCGGCTCGTCGGCGCGGGCGAGCAGGGCACGGGTCAGCGTGGGTGGCATCGGCAGCTCGCCGCGACGAATCCGTTGCAAGGTGTCGCTGAGCAGGTTGGCGGTGAGGCGCTGCTGGGACACGAAGCCGTCCACCGGCATCGAGGCCAGCTGAGTGACGTCGGTGATAGCCGCCTCATCGACGAGCAGGATGACGTGGGTGCTGCCGCGTACCGCCCGACCATCCTTCTCGAGCCAGTGCGCCTCGGGTAGCGCCACGATGAGGAAGTCGACGCCGCCGAACTGCGACAGCATCTCGTACTCCTCTCGCGAGCCGCAGCGGTGCACGGTCGAGACCTCCGGCACGCTACCGAGCACCGCCTCGATGCCCCGGCCGAACACTTCGTTGTCCACCAGGACCGCAACGGTAAGTGTGCCGCGGTCAATCTCGAGCATGCTGTGCATGTCACTACCTCCGCTGTGTTGCTGGGTTGTGCGGTGTCAGCTCGTGGACGTCGTACCCTCGTCGATCGGCTAGGCCCGATGGATGAGGCGGCGCCGCGCAGGTGCCTGGGCTAGGGTGGTAACCGCGTCGCCGCGGAGAGTCCGCCTTCGGCCTCGGTGGCCGTTGTCGTGAGACGAGGCGTCGTCCGGATCGTCTGTCACGTCGACCGCTTGACGGCGTGTGCCGTCTCCGCCGACCTCCATCGGCTACAGGCTCATGGTGCTATTGGTGACCGCGGCGGTCCATCTCCTGACGTGCGCAGTGGCTGAACAGCCTCTTTCTCCGCAATAGCCGGTGGGCCGCCATCGCTCGAGAATGGCGGCCCACCGGCTGGTGACGGTATGGGTCAGACGGGGTCGATCAGCCCGTACGCCCGGATCGGGAAGGTGCCCATGCCCGCGACGGCGACCGGCGCGGCGTGGAAGCGGAAGCCTGCGGCCGGCAGCCCGTCGAGTCTGCACAGATGCTCGACGATCGGGATGCCCGCGGCCAGCAGTCCGGTGTGCGCCGGCCGGTGCAGGTCGGCCATGTCGTCGATGTTGACCGAGTCGATGCCGACCACCGCCGGGGCCTGTGACACCAGCCAGGAGACTGCCTCGGCGGTGAGGAACGGATGGCCCGCCGCGCCGTAGTCCGCGGTGCCCCAGTGCCGGTCCCAGCCGGTGCGGATGAGCACCGCCCTGCCGCTGACGGCCAGGCCGTCGAAGACATCCGCGCCGATAGCCGGCGTCGACGAGGCGCTGACGTCGACGAGCACACCCGGGACGTCCACCAGCCGCGACAGCGGCACCTGGGACAGGTCGTCACCGTCGGCGAAACGATGGAACGGCGCGTCCAGATAGGTGCCGGTGTTGGCGACCAGGGTCACCCGGCCAATCTGGAACTCGGTGCCCGGCGCGTACCGGGCGCGGGACTCCTCCCGCGACAGGTGATCCTCGATGTACGGGCCGGGTAGACCCGGGTACGTCGTCATGCCGTGCTGTATGACGTGCGACAAGTCGACCAGACGGGCACCTGACCCGGATCCGGTGGGGTGGGGCTGCGGTGCCACCGCTCTGTTCATCGAGGTTACCTCCGATGTGGTGGGTCGCCGTCGACCGCAGTGCGGACGGTGTCGGCGAGGGTCATCAGGTGGTGCCAAGAGGCGTACCCGTAGTCGTCCATCCAGTCGTGGAAGTCGACGCCGAGCCGGGCGTAATGCAGCCCGTGTGGCGTGTCCAGCCTCAGCACCGACACCGAACCCCGGTAAAGCCGCAGTTCGACAGTGCCGGTCAACGGCTCGTCCAGCTCGGCCAGGCACCGCTGAAGCGTACGTCCGAGGTGGCTGAACCAGCCGCCCTGCACCGCCGTGGTGGTCCACTCAGTCGAGAGCAGCGTCCGTACGGTGTGTTCGCGCGGGTCGAGGACGGCGTTGGCCAGCGCGCGGTGGGCGGTCGTGATGACCGCTGCCGCCGGCGACTCCCGGACCTCGTGGTTCTTCACCCCGAACGCGGTGTCCTCCAGCCCGGCGTAGCGGCCGACGCCGTGTCGGCCGGCCAACTCGTTCAGCCCGGTCACCATCTCGTGCAGTGGCAGCGCGGTGCCGTCCAGAGCAACGGGCAACCCTGCCGCGAAGGTCAGGCTCAGCTCGGCCGGTTCGGCGGGGCAGTCGACCGGGTGCCGGGTGAGGGTGAAGACCGACTCGTCCAGGCGGTTTTCCGGACTCTCCAGGCTGCCGTTCTCGATGACCCGCGCCCACGGGTTGACGTCGATGCTGTGCACCGCATCGGGCAGGTCGACGCCGACCTCCGCCAGCCTGGCCTGCTTCTCCTCCCGGGTCACGTTGGAGCCCAGGAACGGCGCGACGACGTGCAGTGTCGGTTCCAGCGCGACGACGGAGCGACCCAGCCGGGCCGTGCTGTTCTGCATGTACGTCGCGGTGTGCCCGACGGCGTCGCCGCCGACGTCCCGGGCCACGCGGACCGCCGCCCGGGCCATCAACGGCCGGCTCAGCGTGGACCCGACCGGGAACTGTCCCTGGTAGTAGGCGTCGGCGTGGATCGCGGCGGGCACCGCCTCGGTGAAGAACTCTTCGGTCACGTCGACCACCTGGTACGACGCGCCGAACCGGACGGCCAGGTCCCCGGCCCTGCCGTCGTCCGGCGCCCCGATGCGGACGTTCAGCGCCGTCGTCCGGACCGGCGCGTCCTTGAGCAGGTGGAGCAGGTAGGTGCCGTCCAGACCGCCCGAGTACAACAGCACCAGGTGCCGGGGCGGCCGGGCGATCAACTCGTCCAGCGTGGTGATGAAACGGCGCATCGGGAGCCCTTACCGTGGGGAGACCGAGTGGGTGACGTCGGGCAGCGGCATCGACGCCGGTACGGTAGGCCGGTCGGCCAGGATGGTGGTCAGCGGCGCGAGCACCCGTGAGCCGGCCAGCCGGACCCCCCGAGAGCGCCGCAGGTCTGCCACGGCGAAGCATCGGCGCAGCCAGCGGTCGGTGCCGTCGTGGCGGGCGGTGAAGCTGGAACGTCCGTGCACGGCGCGCCAGTTGTCGACCACCAGCAGATTGCCGGTGTCCAGCACGACCGAGTCCAGCGACGGGGTGAGCACGGCCTCCAACTCATCGAGGGCCTGGCGCGCCTGGTCGGTCATCGGCTCCATCGCGTGGAAGTCCGCAGTCAGTTCCGGATCGTCCACGGGACCGGCCAGCACCGCGACCGGCTCGGAGTAGCCGCTTGAGCCGAGCTGGGCGAACGAACTGCTGAACTGGATCCGGAACAGCGGTTGGCGCAGGGTGGCCACACAGGACTTGGACAGCCGCGGGTGCACGCGCTTCACCGTGCCGGTCAACGTGCGCCCGCTGCGATCGTGGTCGGGGCGTAGGCAGAGCAGGCTCAGGAAATCCGGCTTGTACGGGTGGAACCCGTTCTCGGTGTGCAACTCGAGGTAGGCGGATCCGCTGTTCTCCTGCTGGTTCTCGGCACCGGCGATAGGGGCCACGTCCTGGACGACCCGACCGTGCTTTTCGTCGGCGTACCCGATGATGTCGCCCAGGTGGGACATGGCCATCAACTGGGCGGCCGTCGCGATGCCGACCGAACGCCAGTCGGGCAGGTAGCCGTCTGCGGGCGTGGCGGGTAGCCGTTCGTCGACCGGCACGTTGCGCACCAGCAGAGATCCAGACGAGCTGCTGTTGCAGCGGAAGGACACCAGGGCCGCGACCAGGCGCTCGGGCAGCCGGCAGCCGATCAGTTCGACAGTGGTCATCGCCGCCTGGGTGCTCAGGTCTGCCTCGCCGAGGGCTTCGACGACCTCGGCGCACAGGCTGCGCATCAGCACGGCCTCGTCATGGGTCAGGGTGACCTCATCGAGGTCGCCGGCATCGAGCTCCATCCTGCTCATCTGACTCACTCTCCGGGCGAGATTGCTCAGGCATCAGCGGACCAGCAGGCCCTGACGCGTCACGTTCCACCTTCGGCGGGTGAGCCGGCCGACGGAAGCGCAGGAGGCGCGGGCGGTCGACCTGGCCAGCTGACCAGGTCGCAATGAGGAGCAGACCCAGGCGTGGCAGTCGAGTTTGACTAGCGGGTATCCCGGGGTGGTGTCGCGTTGTGACGCTGGCCCCGACCGCTGGACCACCGTCGGACACCGGCGGGGTCCGTTCGCACACGAGAAGGGAGCGCAGATGGCCGGGATCGATGCTGCGCGAACCACCGCAGGGCCCGCGCCGCTGACCGCCGGGATGGTGGCGGACTACCACCGCGACGGGTTCCTGCTGTTGCCCGGGGACCACCTGCCCGCCGACGTACTGGCTGAACTGATCGAGGCCGCCCCGCTGATCCTGGCCCAGGAGGGGCCGCAGCGGGTACTGGAACGCGACGGGGTGACAGTGCGATCGGTGTATGGACCGCACCGTACCGATCCGGTGGTGGCCCGGGTCAGCCGGTCGCCGGAGCTTGCTGGGGCGGCCCGGCAACTGCTCGACGACGAGGTGTACGTGCACCAGTCAAAGGTCAACCTCAAGGCCGCCTTCGCGGGAGACCAGTGGGAGTGGCATCAGGACTACATCAACTGGCGGGATCGGGACGGGATTCCGCGGCCGGACCTGGTCAACGTCACGGTGTTCCTCAACGAGGTCAACGAGTTCAACGGCCCGCTGACGTTCATCCCCGGCTCCCACCGGCACGGGCTGCTCGACGGCACGGACACCGACAGCATGCCGGCCGGCTACGAGGACGAGCCGAACTGGATGGCGACCCTCACCGCCACCGAGAAGTTTCAGGTCGACCGGACCGTCATCCGTCGGCTGGCCGAGGCGGGCGGGCTGGTCAGTCCCAAGGGGCCGGCCGGATCCGTGCTGATGTTCCACCCGAACGTGCTGCATGCCTCGTCGCCCAATCTGTCGCCGTTCGACAGGGGCATGCTGTTGATGGTCTACAACGGCGTCCGCAACGCGCCCCGGCCGGTGGAGAATCCGCGCCCGGACTTTCTCGCCGAGCGTGCGGTCGTACCCATTCCGCTGGCTGTCTGAGGGCGGGTCGGCTGGTGCCCACCGCCCGCGCCCGGTAGGGCGCGGGCGGTGGGCCGACCGTGTCCGCTCGGGCGGCGCGGCGGCCCGGGCCGCCCGACGGCGGGCGGTCAGGCCGTCGGGGTGGCGCCGTCGACGCTGAGGACAACCTTGAACGCGTCCTGCCGGTCGAAGAGTCTGTACGCCGCAGCGGCCTCGCCCAGCGGCATCCGGTGCGTGACGATCCGGCTCGGATCCAGCCGGCCGGACCGGATCAGCGCCAGCACCGGGTCCCGCATCCGGATCGGGTCACCGACAGCGAACCGCACCGTCAGCTCGCGGGCGAACGCGAGCCCGGTGGGGAAGGGCATCGCGGCGGAATGGTGTGCGCCCACCGCGCAGACTGTGGCGTGTGCGGCTGCTGCCCGGATCGCACAGGCCAACGCCGCGTCGCTGCCCACCGCCTCGATGACCGCGTCTGCGCCGCGGCCACCGTCGTCGCGTACCACCTCGTCGAGCTGTTCCGGGGTGACAGCGGTGAACCCGAGGTCGGCCGCCCGCGTCCGCCGCGCCGGCGTCGGGTCGGCGATCACCACCCGCGCGGCGCCGGCCGTCACCGCGCACAGCCCGGCGAGCAGACCGAGCGGGCCCGCGCCAACCACCGCGACGAGGGCACCGGGAGCCACCTGCGCCCCGTGCACCGCGGCCAGCCCGGTCGTCAGCACGTCGCCCGCGAAGAGCGCCTGTTCGTCGGTGACATCGTCCGGGGTGGCGGCCAGCACCACGTCGGCGAAGGGCACCCGGACGAACTCGGCCTGCCCACCGGGCAGCGGCGCCCCCACCACGTCGGCGTACCCGAAGAGGGTGACCTTCGGACACTGGTAGTGCCAGCCACGCGCACACGCGTCGCAGCGCCCGCAGGCGACCACGTCGGAGGCGAAGACCCTGGTGCCGACGGCAAAGGGGGCCTGTGACCCCGCCTCGTGGACGGTGCCGGCGAACTCGTGCCCCAGCACCGTGCCGGGCGTGAATTTCGGCAGCTCTCCCCGGTACGGGTGCAGGTCGGTACCGCACACGGCGGTGCGGGTGACCCGCACGATCACGTCACGCGGATGCTGTATCCGGGGCAGTTCCACCTCGTCGACGCGTACCGAACCCGGGCCGTGATAGACGACCGCCCGCATGGTCGGGTTCCCGCGGCGTCCGGGCTCCGTGGCCCGTGTTCCTGGCATGGTCATCAGCGCACCTTCCCGACTGGGCTGGCACGGGGCACCGTACCGGCAGTTGGTGGGGGTCGCTGCGATCCTGGGCCAGGCGGCCCGCCGCCGACCAACCGCCGACGGCCGCCGATCCGCCCTGCTCCGACGGGCGGCCGATCGGCCCTGCTCCGACGGTCACCCGTGGCGCCCTGGCGCGATGGTCGGCCGGTCGGCTGCCGCCCGGGGCCCGCCTGGCCATGGCCGATCGAGGGCTGAAGAGAGGGGTACGCGGGCCGGTCTGCGACGCGAAGACTGGGCAGGCGGCGATCTGCCGACGACGACGGAATGAGGTGGCGTACGGTGCCCGATGCTGGACAGCCCGGCCCGGATCCGTGCTGGTGGTCGGCGCGGCAGGTGGCCGACGCGATCGCCGCCCGGCGGATTTCGGCCCGGGAGTACCTCGACCTCCAGCTCGCTCGGATCGAGCAGTTCAACGCCGGGTTGGGGCTGGTCGTCACTATCGACGAGCGGGCTCGGGAGTACGCCCGGCAGGCCGACGAGGCGACCGTCCGGGGGGAACGGCGAGGGCCGCTGCACGGCGTCGCCATGACCATCAAGGACTGTCTCGCCACCGCTGGCCTGCGGACCACCGGTGGCCTGGCCGACCTGCGGACGTACCAGCCCCGGGAGGACGCCACGGCGGTGGCCGCGCTGCGCGACGCCGGAGTTATCGTGTTCGGCAAGACCAACGTACCGTCGGGCTCGGGCGACCTACAGTCCTACAACGAGCTGTTCGGCGTGGCCCGCAACCCATGGCATCCGGAGTACACCACCAGCGGATCCTCCGGCGGTGCGGCCGGTGCGGTCGCCGCCGGGTTCACCCCTCTCGAACTCGGCACCGACGTGGCCGGCTCGATCCGGGTACCCGCCGGTGCCTGCGGCGTGTTCGGCCATAAACCCAGCTACCGCGCGGTGCCGATGGTCGGCCACGTGCCGCCGTACCCGTTCAAGCCCCGGGAGGCGGACATCGCGGTGGTCGGCCCGATCTCCCGCACTGTCGAGGATCTGGAGACCGCCCTGACGGCGATCGCCGTACCGCACCCGTGGGACGCGCCGGCCTGGCGGCTGTCGCTGCCGCCGCCGCGTCCGGTGCGCCGTGTGGCGACCTGGTTCGACGACCCGTACTGCCCGGTGGACGCCGAGGTCCGGGCCGCGCTGCGCGAGGCTGCGGACCGGCTCGCCGACAGCGGCGTTCAGGTCGAGGAGGCCCGCCCCTCTGGGGTACGGCTCGCCGCCAGCGACCACGTCTTCCGCCGGTTGCTGGCGTCGGTGGCGATGCCCGAACACACCGCCGACGATATCGATGACATCGCCGCCGGACGACGTCCACCCCGGGCGGTACTGGGCGGCGAGTACGTCGCCCAGCGCTACCGTGACTGGACGGAGGCCGACGACCAGCGGACCCGCCTGCGGACCCGGTGGCGGCAGTTCTTCGGCGGCTACGACGCGATCCTGCTGCCGGTGGCCCCCAACCTGGCCGCCCGGCACGACCACCGCTCCTTCGAAGACCGCACCGTCACGGTCGACGGGGTGCCGCGCCCGTACTGGGACCAGATCGTCTGGGCGGGCCTGACCGGGGTCAGTTACCTGCCGTCCACGGTGGTGCCGGTCCGCGTCGACTCGCGGGGCCTGCCGATCGGTATCGCGGTGGCCGGCGACTACCTCCAGGATCGCACGACGCTGGCGGTGGCCCGCCGACTCGCCACGGTCCTGCCACCCATCGGCCACCCCGAGCTGACCGTGGTGACCGCCGACGAGCTGCCGGCAGGGCAGCACTGACTGGGAAGGTCCGCATGACAGAGCCGATCGACGTCGTCGTGCCCAATGTGGCCGAGTTCAACACCCGCAACCCGGCCGTCTCCCTGGGCCCGGCCGTCACCGACGTCGTCACCCGCCTGGCCGGGCATCTCGGCGACTACGCGGTCTACTGGAGCAGCCGGCGACGGGTGCTGGTGCTGCCCGAGGGGTATGACCGGCACTGGTACGCCGACGTACACCGGCTGCTGGACGAGCCGGCGCCGCCGGTCGTCTCGCCGGCCCCCGTCAGCGGAATGGTGGCCCGGGACCTGCTCGCCGACGGCGCCGCGCTGGCCCGTCTCCGCTCGCTGTTGACCGGCCACGACGAGGCGCGGCTGGTCACCTGGGGGGCGACCGCGGAGGTCTACCTGCTCGCGGCGACCCTGCGGGGGTGGGGGCTGGCGGTACGCCTCGACGGGGTGCCGGAACGCGACTACTGGGTCAGCCGGTACCTGGATTCGAAGCTGAGCTGCCTCGACCTGGCCCGTGAGGTGTCCGAGGTGCGGGTGCCGCCCGGCCTGTTGGTGGTCGACAACACGGAGCTGCGGGGCGCGGTTGAGCACCTGTTGACCCGGCACGGGCGGGTCATCGTGCGCAGCCCGTACGGCGTCGGCGGCGACGGCTCGGTGGTGTTGCAGCACGACGCCCGGGGCGTCGGGGCGCTGTGGAGCGCCGTGGAGCGGGACCCTTTCCTGCGGACCTTCCCGCTGCTGGTGCAGCAGTTCGTGGCGCACCGGCCCGGCGTCGGCTGCCCCGCGGTGGACCTGCGGATCGACGACGACGGGGTCCGGGAGATCGTGCCCACCGCGATGGCGGTGGACGTCTCCCGGGTCCGGGGCGTACACGTCGGAACCGCCTCGGTGCCCGCGGCCGAGGCGGACCGGATGACCCGGATCGGCCGCGACATCGGGGCCGCCGCGCACGCCCGGGGCTTCCGCGGCTGGATGTGCGTGGACTTCGTCCTCGCCGACGACGGCACCTACTACGTGACCGAGATCAACGCCCGGCGCAGCGGTGCCATGGCGGCGATCGCCATGCTGCGGCGGTGGGGCGCCACCGACCAGGTGGTCTTCTCCCACGACGCGGTCACGCTCGGCACCCGCGGGCCACTGTCCTATCTCGGCGACGTGCGGCCGGTGCTCGCCCGGCTCTGGGATGCCGGAGTGCGGATCCATCCGACGTCGGTGCGCGGGCTGGGCTTTCGGCAGCCGGTGCTGTCCCTGATGGCTCCGGGAACCGATGCGGCGCAGGCGCGGCAGGTCGTCGAGGACGCCGCGCGGGAGTTGACCGCCGCGGTCGGCGGCGGGGAGCGGGTCCGCCGGCCGACCGCCGCCGCGGTGCCATCGGCCGGGTGACCGCAGCGGGCCGCGGGAGTGGTGTCCCCCGGCCCGCTGCGGTGTGCGGGATCAGCGGCCGATCACGCCGCCGTCGCGGCGCCGGATCGCCACGGTCGCCGAGCGGGGACGCCCCTTCGGGTCACGGTCGGGCCAGCTGCTCACCGACTGGGGGTTCGCCGGCGAGGGCCGTTCCAGGGTGGGCACCGCCTCACCCGGGTGCTGCACATTGATGAACATGGTCCGGTGGTCCGGGGTGAAGGCGATGCCGGACAGCTCGCAGCCGCGCGGACCGACCGCGAAGCGGCGGACCTCGCCGGTGACCGGGTCGGCCGCCAACAGCGCGTTGTTGCCCAGGTAGACGTAGTACGTCTGGGGATTGCTCAGCGACGAGTTGGAGATGTCGCTCTGGATCCACATCCGTCCGTCGCGGTCGATGGCCAGGCCGTCCGGCGAGCCGAACTTGCTCGTCGCGTCGAGCGGCACGCTCGGGTCGAATTCGGGATCGCCCGCCAGGAGGAAGATGTCCCACTCGAAGGAGGTGGCGGTGGCGTCCGCGTGCCGCTCCCGCCACCGGACGATGTGACCGAACGGGTTGGGCCGCCGGGGATTGGCCGCGTTCGGGAACCCGGTGCCGTTGCTCAGCGTGACGTACACGTCGTTGGTGTTCGGGTGTACCGCGATCCACTCCGGCCGGTCCATTGGCGTGGCACCGACCGCGTCGGCGGCCTGCCGGGTTCGCAGCAGCACGTCGGCCTGGTCGCGCCAGCCGTTGGCCGTGGTCAGCGGGCCGGTGCCGTGCTTGAGCGGCAACCAGCGACCGGTGCCGTCGTCGTCGAAGCGGGCCACGTAGAGGGTGCCGTGGTCCAGCGGGTGCCGGCCGGTCGCCCGCATGGTCCGCCACCGGCCGGAGCTGACGAACTTGTAGATGTACTCGCCGACCTGGTCGTCGCCGGTGTAGACCACCACCCGGCCCCGGGACTCCGTCACCGTGGCTGTCTCGTGCTTGATCCGTCCCAGCGCGGTGCGCTTCACCGGCTTGCTGTTCGGGTCGCGCGGGTCGATCTCTACCACCCAGCCAAATCGGTTCGGCTCGTTGGGGGTCGCCGCGAGGTCGAAGCGCGGATTCCCGTGGTGCCACCGGTACCCGTAGCCCCACCGGGTCACGCCGTACCGGGCCTGCTCCGGCGTGGGCTCCCAGGTCGGGTCCTCGGTGGCGAAGTACTCGTTGAAGTTCTCCTCGCAGGTCAGGTAGGTGCCCCACGGGGTGGCGCCGCACGAGCAGTTGTTCAGCGTGCCGCGCGGCTCGGCCCCGGTCTGCAAGGCGGGGTGATTGCCCGAGAGCGGGCCGGAGAAACGTACCGGGGTGTCCGTGGTGATCCGCCGGTTGTACCGGGAGTCCACCAGTTGCCACCGTCCCCGGCGCAGCGCGATCTCCACCACGCTGACGCCGTGCGCCGCCAGCGACTTGGCCACCTTCTCCGGGGTCATGACCGCGTCGCCGTCGGGGAAGAGCAGCACCTGGTCGGCGTACTCGTGGTTGAGGACCAGCAGGCCACGGTCGGGGCCCAACGGGAAGTACTGCATGCCGTCGTGGCCCATGCCGATCTGCCTGGCCTGGTCGGCCGCGGAGTTCGAGGCGTCTCGGCGCCAGGCCGGCCCGTTCGCCCGGATCGGGGTGCCCCAGGGGATGAGGACCTCCGCGGTGTATCCGTCGGCGACGGTGAGGGTGTCCGCGGAGCTGATCGGGACCGCCGGGAAGTTCAGCAGCCGTCGGCGGTGCCGCGCCCCGGCGGCGGCCGCCGTACCGGGGCCGGCTACGCCCGCGCCCAGGAAGCCGGCGGCCGCCACGACGCCGCCGGTCAGCGCGGTACGGCGGGACAGCCGGGTGGCGACCACCTCCTGGAAGAGCCGGTTACTGGACGGGTTGGAGCTGATGTCGTCCGACTCCGGATACGGCTGGGGATCTGACGAGGTGACTGCGCTGGACAAGGTTGACCTCCAGGAGGGATGGGCCGGCGGCGGGTTCCCGCTGTTCAGGGCCGTCGCACGGCATGGGTGATCTTGATGTTGGTGTACTCCAACAGCCCCCAGAGGCCGTACTCCACGCCGCTGCCGGATTCCCGGAGACCGCCGAAGGGGACGTCGTGGCGCAGGTCACCGTGGGTGTTGACCCAGGCGGTGCCGCACTCGAGGCGGGCGGCCAGGGCCCGGGCCACGGCCGGCTCGCCCCAGACCGAACCACCCAGGGCGAAACGGGTGCCGTTGGCCCGGGCCAACGCCTCGTCGAGGTCGTGGTAGCCGATGACCGGCACCACCGGCCCGAACTGCTCGTCCTGCTCCAGGTCGGTGCCCGGGGGCAGGTCGCTCACCACGGTCGGCGGATAGAAGTGTCCGGCACGGGGCAGTGCCCCGCCGCCGGTCACCACCCGGGCGCCGGCTCCCGCCGCCGACTCCACCAACCGGTGTACGTGCGCGAGCTGGGCCTGGCTGACCAGCGGACCGAGGTCGGTGCGCGGATCACGACCGTCGCCGACCACCGCCGCCTTCGCCTCGGCGTGCAGCGCCTCGGTCAGCTCGGCCGCCTGCCCGGCCGACACGTACACCCGCTTGATCGCTGCGCAGAACTGACCACTGTTGACGGTGGCGCGCCGGAAGATCTCCCCGGCGACCCGGTCGATCCGAGTGCCGGGCAGCACGATGCACGGGTCGTTCCCGCCCAGCTCCAGGACCACCCGCTTGAATGAGTCGGCGGCGCGGCGCGCGATGGCCCGCCCGGAGCGGACCGAACCGGTGAAGGAGATCATCCGGATCGCCGGGTGCTCCACCAACGCCGGTCCGAGGGCACCGTCTCCGCTGATCGTGTTCAGTACGCCCGGCGGCAGCGCCTCGGCCAGCAACTGTCCCATCCGCAGGCTGGACAGCGGGGTGACCGGTGACGGTTTGAGTACCACCGTGTTGCCGGCCAACAGCGCCGGTGCGATCTTGGTGACGGCCAGGATGATCGGATAGTTGCTGGGGGCGATCGCCGCGACTGGTCCCACCGGCGTCCGGTCCATCGTGGCCTCGACGGTCTCCTCGGCGACCAGCTCCTGCCGGGGTAACGACAGCTCGGCGGTGTGGCCGAACCAGTCGGCGGCGAGCGTCACCTCCGCCCGGGCCTGCCGTAACGGCTTGCCCTGTTCGGCGGTGAGCAGCTCGGCCACCTCGTCGCCCGCCCGCGCCAACGCCGCGCCGCAGGCCAGCAGCGCCGCCCGCCGCGAGTCGGCGTCGGTACGGGACCAGTGGCCAAAGGCGGCGGTGGCACCCAGGACCGCGTCGTCGAGCTGTGTGGCCGTGCACCGTGGCGCCTCGGTGAAAACCTCGGTGGTGGCTGGGTTCTCCACCGGCATCCGATCGGGGGAGTGCGCCGAACGTCCCGCGATGGTCATCGGAATGATCACGGACACTCTCCCCACTGGCCTGGCCGGCCCGGTCGGCGGACCAGGCCAGTCTTCGCGTCGATCACCGCGCCCAGGAACCCCGCTTGCGGGCATGCTCGTCCGGCTAGGGGTTTGGAGCGCCCGTCGGCGGCTTTCCGGTGCACCCGGTGCGCGGGAGGGTCAGTGGCGTACGGCGGTCCCGGCCCGGCGCCGCCGCTACCTCGAACGGGCCGGCATCGGCGGAAGGGGGCCAGGTGACGTCCATCGAGGCAGTGCACACGTACCTGCCACCGAATCGGGTGCCGGTGGGCGACTGCCTGGCCGACTACGGGTTCTCGGCGGCGCAGATCCGGATGCACGAGCGGTTCTACGGCTTCCGCGAGGTGCGACTCGACCCGCAGGGCAGCCTGGCCGACCTGCTGGTCGGCGGGGGCGCCGGGATGGCCGAGCTGGCCGGCCGGGAGCACCTGGTCCGCTACGTACTGCACGCCCGGACCATGCCGGTGGTGGCGCCGTACCCGGTCAACCCGGTACGGGAGGCCGCCCGCCGGCTGGGCCTGGCCCACGCCACCACGTTCACCGTCAGCCAGCATGCCTGCGCGTCCGGCCTGCTCGCCGTCGACCTCGCCGGCACGCTGCTGGCCGACGACCCCGACCCCGCGGCACTGGCGCTGGTGCTCACCGGAGAGAAGGCCTTCACCGCCTCCGCCCAGGTCATCTCCGGCACCGGCGTGATGGGGGAGGGCTGTTCGGCGGTGCTGGTCAGCGCGCACGGCCGGCGGGACCGGGTGCTCTCCTACGCGGCCGGCACCTACGGCCGGTTTTCCGCCGGACCGTGGATGTCGGAGCCGGACGCGGCGGCCTTCCGGGACGACTACCCGGTCATGGTCGCCGAGGTGGTGCGGGCCGCGGTGGAGGAGTCCGGTCTGGACCTCGACCAGATCGGGACGATCCTGCCGCACAACGTCAACCGGCTGTCCTGGCTGCGGGTGCTCCGGCTGCTGAACATCCGCAGCGCCGAGCGGCTGGTTCTGGACAACCTCCCGAGCACCGGGCACTGCTTCGCCGCGGACTCCTTCGCCGCCTACCAGCTGGCCTGCGAACAGGGCCGGCTCGCGCCCGGCGACCCGTACCTGATGACGTCGGTGGGGCTCGGCGCCACCGTCTCCGCCATGGTCCTCGTCCACTGAACCCCCCGAGCCTGGAGAGCGACACGTGCATACGCACACACTCAGCGGTGATGTCCTCGCGCTGTTGCGTACCGCGCTGACCGGCGCCGCCGACCGTCCCCTCGTGCTGCTCGGTAACTTCGAGGTCGAGGACCACTGGGCGAAGGGCGAAGCGGGCCTGCCTGGGATCGTGATGCCCGCCAGCCGGGTCATCGTGAACCGGATGGACGAATGCGCGCTGTTGCTCGCCGGCCCGGACGACCACGTCGTGCTCAAGGCCGCGCCCGACGAGGAGTACCTGCGCTACCTCGGCGGCCTGGGACTGGCGCTGCCCCGGATCCTGACCGTCGCCACCGGGCAGCCGCAGCGCACGGTGAGCGAGGACGCAGTGGCCGATCCGCGGCTGGTGGCCACGCTCGGCGGGTTGGTCGCTACCGGTGCGCACCTGTGGCCGCACGGCGTGTCGGTGGTCGAGGAACGCCTGGCGGAACTCGCCGGGCTGCCGCTGGCGGCACCGACGGCCGCCGTCTGCAAGCGGGTCAACAGCAAGATCTATAGCCGGTTGCTCGCCGACGAGGTGGGGCTGCCGCAGCCGGAGGGCACGGTCTGCCGCGACCTCGACGAGCTGGACCGGGCGATCCGACGCGCCGGCAGCTGGTTGGACGCCGGACGGCCGGTCGTCCTCAAGGACGCCTTCGGTGTCTCCGGCCGGGGCATCATGGTGGTCCGCGACACCCGGCGACTCGCGCAACTGCACGCGCTGATCGCCCGCCGGGCCCGCCGCGACGCCGGCCGGGTCGGCCTGGTCATGGAGGAATGGCTGCCCAAGCGCCACGACCTCAACTACCAGCTGACCGTCGACCGCGCCGGTGACGTGCACTTCGACGTGATCAAGGAGGCGATCACCAGCGACGGCGTGCACCAGGGGCATCGCATGCCGGCGCCCCTGACGGAACCGCAGCACCGGCAGGTACGTTCCGCCGCCGCGGCGATCGGCCGCCGCCTGGCCGCCGACGGGTACTTCGGGGTGGTCGGGGTGGACGCCCTGACCACCACCGACGGCCGGCTCTACCCGATGATCGAGATCAACGCGCGCAACAACATGTCCACCTACCAGGAGCGGCTGCGGCGGACCTGGTTCGGCCCGGACACGGTCGCGTTGGCCCGGCAGTACCCCCTGCGGCTGACCAGAGCGCTGCCCTTCGGCGAGCTGCGGGCACTGCTGGACGGCGTACTCGCCGACCGGCCGGACCGGCCCGGCCTGGTGATCAACAATTTCGCCACCGTGAACGCCGCCAGCGGTGCGGGTACCGACTTCGGCGGTCGGCTCTACGGCGTGGTGGCCGCCGACTCCGCCCAGCAGGTCGCCGCCCTCGACCGGGAGGTCACCGAACGGTTGCGGAACTGCTCCGCGACCGTCGCGCAATCCTAGCCACCAGCCGATCGGCGTCGGCCGATCAGCTCCGCCGTACCCCGGGCCGATGCGCCCCGCATCGGCCCACCCCACCGGTCCCGTCCGCTCGGCGGGGACCGCGACCAGACAGGGAGACGACATGAGTGACGCGACCATCGGTGCTGCTCCGCAGGCTGTCGCCGGTGACATCACTAACGTGGTGGTCGGTGCCCTCGGGCAGATGTTGAGCCGCGACCCGGCGAGCATCTCCACCCAGCTACGGCTCTTCGAAGACCTCTCCTTCGACTCCACCAGCGTGCTGGAACTGCTCATCCAACTGGAGGCGGAGCTGGACGTCGAGTTCGACACCGACACCCTGGAACCGGCCGACTTCGAGACCGTCGGCGCGCTCGTCGCCTACGTCGCCGGCCAGGTTGAGGAGAACGCCTGATGTACGTCACCGCGCCGGGGCGTCGGTCGCAGACCGGCACCCCGGTGGGGCATGCCGCACCACTCGGCCTCGCCCGGGCGGTGCACCAGGTGTTCGGTCCCGGTGGGCCGTTCGGCAACGACGACCACATCTACTACCCGGACCTGATGCGTTCCTACGGCACGACCTGCCCGCCCGACGCGTTCGAGGGGCGACGCAACTCCTTCACCGACATGCTCACCGCGGTCCTGCCCCGGCTGCGTCCGTACGCCGACGGGTTCGACCTGGCCGTCCTCGCCGCCGCCACCCCCGACTCGCAGCCGGGCTTCCCGATGTGCCACCTGAGCAACCTGGTGCCCGACGCCGGGCTCGCCTTCGCCGTACTCGACCAGGGCCTGGTCACCGCGTTCACGGCGCTACAGGTGCTGGCCAACCGGTCCCGCCGCGACGGTGCTGGCCGGCTGCTACTCGTCGTGGTCGATCAGTCTGTGTTGCTGCACGACCTGCCGGTGCCGCAGCGGCTGCGCGTCGCGCGCGACGCGGTGGTCGTGCTGGCGTTCGACCCCGTGGCCGACGGCGGCCGGCTGTACCCGCCGAGCAGTGCGCCGACGGTGTCCCGGACGCCGCAGGCGGCCCTCGCCGAGGCGCTGGCCGAACAGAAACCGCAGGTACTCGTAACGGGGGCGGGCCTGGCCGGGCGACTGCCCACGGTGCCGGACGACACCCTGGTGCTGCCGGCGCCGCTCGGGCAACCGGTCACCGGAGTCTGGCAGGAGGTGGCCGCCCGGCTGCCACAGTGGCAGGTCGACGGGGCGCGCGTCCTGATCGCCGACCACGACGCCGACCAGGAGCGGCTCGCCACCTGCCTGCTTGACGTCCCGGCCGGGGGAAAGGGATGACTGTCGATGCCGTGGCCCAGTGGACCCGACCGTACGACCGGGCCCGGTCGTACGGTGTCGAGGCCGCTCTCGCCGACCTCTACGACCGGATCGCCGGGGGTTCGCTGGTCGCCGGACCCACCGGTCAGGCACTGGCACCAGGTCCGGTCGGCCGCGCCGCCGAGCGGGTGTGGCCCGGCGGGACACCGCTGCGCGGGCTCGCCGGTGTCACCACCGTCGCCCTGCCCGCGCCGGTGCGCGACGCCGACCTGACGGCCTTGCGCGGACTGCCCGGCCCGGACCGGTCCGGGTGGGCGTCGTACCGGATCTGGCTGCTCGGCCTGGCTTGGCTGCGGCTGGGCAGCTCGGCGGGGCTGCTGGACAGGATCCGCGCCCACCTGGCCGGCCGGCGGGCCGCCGACGGTCCCCTGCTGCGCCAGCAGCTCGTGCAGGCCGCCCTCGCCGAGGCGGTCACCGACCAGCTCACCGTCCAGGCGCTGCTGACCGACGCGGACCGGCCCGCCGAATCCGACCCGGACCCGTCCGCCGAATCGGTCGCCGACCTGGTGCAGGCGCACCACCAGCTGACCGCCGCGGACCACGCGCTGCTGCCGGTACTCGGCGCCGCCGGGTTCACCCAGGACGGCCCCGGACGGGCCGTGTACCTGTCCCACCTGCTCGCCGACGTGTACCTGCCGGCCCACCACGACGTGCGGCCGCCGACGTGAGGAGGTGACCACCCGTGCCCCAGCTCGACGACCGGCTGCGGCTGCTGCGCCGGCACGCCCGTGGTTGGGCCGCCGAGTTGCGCCCGTACGCCCTGGACCTGGACGGCGATCCCGACGTGGTGCTGCGGCTGCTCGACGCGCCCGCGTTCCACCACGCGGCCCACCTGCAGATCCCGGCCGCGTTCAACCCGGCGCCGCTGGTCCTGGCGGGTGAACGCTTCCTGCTCACCTCGGCGCTGGAGCGGGTGGTGTTCTGCGAGGAGATCGCCCGCGGCGACCTGGGCATGATGCTGGCGCTACCCGGCGCGTCGATGTCCGGCGTACTCGTCGCCGCCATCGGCGACCGCAGCCAGCAGGAATGGTTCTACGGCCGGCTCCTGGCCCGACCCACCTGGACCTTCTTCGCCCTCACCGAGCCTGACGGCGGCACCGACGCCGCCGGTCTGCGTACCCGTGCCACCGAGTCTACCGACGGTTCCGGTTGGCGCCTGACCGGGCGCAAGCGCTACATCAGCAACGCCCTGCGCGCGTCCATGGGAGTGGTGTTCCACCGCACCGGCGATGGGCCCCTCGGCCTCGGCGCGGCGCTGGTCGACACCACCGCCGCCGGCTTCACCGCCACCGCCGTGCCCACCCTCGGGGTGCGTGGCGCCCAGCTCGGCGCGCTGCACCTCGACGCGGTGCCGATCGCCGCCGAGCAGTTGCTCGGGCGGCACCTCTCACCGATGCGCCGGGGCAGTTGGGGCTGGCAGCGGACGTTCAACCTGCTGCGTCCCACGGTGGCGGCGATGGCCGTGGGACTGGCACAGGCCGCCTGCGACTACGTCCGCGAACACCGCCGCGTGCTGCGCCCGGACGAACGCGACGTGCTGGCGCGGGTCGCGGGGGAGATCGAGGGGGTACGCCGGCTGACCCGCCGGGCGGCCGTGGCGGTCGACGCCGACAGCGGCAGCGGGCACCTCGCCTCGGCCGCGAAGCTGCGGGCCACCCGGTTGGCCATCGGTGTGACCAGGTGGGCGCTGGGCAGCTTTGGGCCGGGCGCCCGACTCGACCAGCCGCTGCTGGACAAGTTCGCGCGGGACGCCGGGGCGCTGGAGTACATGGAGGGCACCGGCAACGTGCAACGGCTGGCGGTGGCGGCCGCACTGGACCGTGGCGCCTTCGACGGGTACCCGTCCGCCGGCGCCGCCGCCACGACGGGTGGCCGGTGACCGCACCCGGCGTGGTACACGTCTGGCGGCTCGGGCTGGAACTGCCCGCGTCGCAGGCCCGGGTCTTCGATGAACTGCTGAGCCCGGCCGAGCGGGCCCGCCGGGACGGCTACGCCGACCGGGCCTTACGGCGCCGCTTCCTGGCCGTGTACGGGTCGCTGCGGGTCATCCTCGGCGCCTACCGGACAGAACCGGCCGCGCGGGTGCCGCTGCGTACCGGGCGATGGGGCAAGCCGTTGCTTGACGACGACGGGCCGCGCTTCAACATTTCGCACTCCGGACGGTGCGCGCTGCTGGCGGTGAGCGCCGAACGCGACGTCGGCGTCGACGTCGAACAGGCCCGTCCCGGCCGACTGGTCGAGCCGTTCGCCCGCCGCTACTTTCCGCCGGCCGAGGCGCGGTTGGTCGCCACGGCCGCACCGGCCGAGCGGACCGCGCTGCACCTGACGCTCTGGACCCGCAAGGAGGCGTGCGTCAAGGCCGCTGGGGACCGCCTGTTGAACGGGCTCGACCTACCGGTGGCGGGCCCCGACGGGCTGCTCGTGCAGCAGCCCGGCGGACGGCTCCCGGGCCCGTGGCGGGTACGCGACCTGCGGGTGCCACCCGGCTACCGGGGCAGCGTCGCGCTGGCCGGCACCGAGCCGTTCGACATCGAGTACCGGCACTGCCGCCCGGTGGACCTCGCCCGGGTGTCGACCGGCGCGATGCTCGCGTCGCCAAACAACGACGCGTTCGGCGGGTGACCCCAGGTCACCCGCCGATGTCCGCCGTGACCGGCCGCCCGCTGGCGAGGCCGATCACCCGGCCGACCCCGCCGTCAGCGCACCGGCACGGCCGGTCGGGCCCGCAGCGCGCCCGGCAGGTGCTGGCGGCGCATCATGTCCTCGGGGCGGTCGCGCTCGCGCACCAGGTAGGGCCGTCCATCGTGGACCAGGACCTCCGCGGGGTAGCCGTGGCTGAGGAACTGCACTGGTGAGGCGGTCGGCCCGTACGCTCCGGACCGGAGCACACCGAGCAGATCGCCGGTACGCAGCGGCGGAAGCATGACGTTCTTGCCGAGCGTGTCGTTGGGCGTACACAGCGGCCCGGTCACCTGCCACGGCTCCGCCGCTCCGGTGGCCGTGCCCAGCAACCGGATCGGGAAGTTGCGCT
This sequence comes from Verrucosispora sp. ts21, assembly GCF_002879555.1. NCBI lineage: Bacteria > Bacillati > Actinomycetota > Actinomycetes > Micromonosporales > Micromonosporaceae > Micromonospora > Verrucosispora sp. ts21. The sequence goes on from NZ_PNOZ01000047.1 coordinate 24,791, forward strand.
TGACGTAGGAGCCGATGCCGACCGCCGCCATGTGGTGGTGGGTGCCGCCGTCGGTGACCGCGAACCGTTGACCGAGCGAACTCTTGAGGTAGCGGACCCGGACCACGTAGATGCCGCTCGGTGCGGTCAGGTAGCGCCCCAGTTCCATCACCAACCGGGTACCGGGGTGCCGGGCCCGGAACTCGCCGAGCACCGGGTTGAGCAGACCGGCGAGGGTGTCGACGTCGAGGTCCTGTTCGTTGTCGAAGTACGCGACCCCCAGACCGCCGCCGACGTCGACCAGTTCCAGCGGGAAGTCGAGCCGCGCGGAGAGCCGCTCGGCCAGCTCGAAGATGCGCCGGCTGTTGTCCGCGACCACCCCTGGGTCGAGGATGCGGGTTCCCATGTAGACGTGTACGCCCATCAGCCGGACACCGGGGTAGCGGCTGCTCAGCCCGTTCTGCCGCATCAGCTCGTCCTCGTCGATGCCGAACTGCCGGGGCCGTCCGCCCATGGTCAGGCCCGAACCCTTGACGCTGAAGTTCGGATTGACCCGTAGCGCCACCGGAGCGATCGTGCCCGCCGCCCGGGCCAGGCTGTCGATGAGCCGCAGCTCACCGAGGGACTCGCAGACGATCGCGTGGATCCGCTGGGCCAGGCAGGCCTGCAACTCCTCGGCGCTCTTACCCGGGCCGAGGAAGATGATGTTCTCCGGGCGCACCCCGGCCCGGCGGGCGGTGAGCAGTTCGGTGAGGGACGAGACCTCGGCGTGCGCGCCGAGGCCGGCGAGCCGGGCGCAGATCGCCACATTGGGGTTTGCCTTCAGGGAGAAGAAGAAGTCTAGTCGGGGATCCAGCGCCGCCCGCAGCTGGCTGAACTGGGCATCCAGCACCGCCGAGTCGTATACATACAGCGGGGTGCCGTACCGCGCCGCGAGTTCCTCGTACCGCACTCCCTGCACGTCGACATCGTCTGCCATGCCACCGCCTCCCGGGTTCTGCCGTCCCTGGCCATTCTTGGCGCTGTACCGCCCAGGACAAGCCGCCAACGGGCGCTCGGACGGTCAGGGCGGGCAGCTACCGGAACACCGGTCGACGCCCCTGCGCCATACCCGTTCGCGCAGGGCAGTGGCGCGCTCAGTCGCGTCTTCTGCCCTAGCCCGGCGCGGGCGAACCTTGGTGGCACGGCGCCCGGGGAGGCCGGGCACGCATACGGCGTCGGGGCGCGCCCACCCGGCCACCGGCGCCGAGTGCACCCACCACCACGAACTGATCGGGGACGATATGCGCAACGGACAACCCGATGTCAGCGCCACGATTGGTGAGCTGATGGGCGAGGCGCTGCTGCGCGACCCGCTCGCCCCCGACGAGGACTTCTTCGACTGCGGCGGCGACTCCGTCCGAGCCGTCGACGTGCTGCAACGACTCGTCGACGTCTGCCGGCCGGCCGGGCCGGAGGCCGCCGAGGCGCTGCGATCCACTCTGTTGGAGACCATCTTCGAGGACGCGACCCCGGCCGGGTTGGCGGCGGTCTGCGCCGCCCACGCGACAGTGCCGGGGCCGGTCGGCGGAGGGCAGCGTCATTGACGGCACCGGTGCGGCCCCGGGCGAGCTGCTGACCGAGCTGCGCCGACGCAGCGACGAGCGCGCCGATGCGGCGGCCCTGCGGACCGCGACGGCGACCGGCGGCCACCTCGCCACCTGGGCGCAGCTGCACGACGCCGCGTCCGCCGTGCGGGGCTTCGCCGCGACGCTGGAGCCGGCCGCCCCGGTGCTGCTGATCGTGGACAACACCCCGGCCAGCGCGGCGACCCTGATCGGGCTGACCGCCGCCGGTGTGGACGTACTGCCGGTCGAGGAGGTCAGCTCCCACCTGGCCGACCTGCTCGCGCCCAGCCGCAACCCGGGCGTACGGACCGTGGTCGGCCCGGCCCGCGCCGCCGGCACCCAGCCCGCGGGGATCGCCTTCCTCAGCTACGAGCGCTGCCGGGCCCAGCCCGACGAAGCCAGCGCACCCCGGGCCCGCCGCCTCGGCGAGGTGCTCCAGCTGACCTCCGGTTCGGCCGGCGAACCCAAGATCGTTCGTCATTCGCTGGCCAACGTGTGGCAGGGCGGGCACACCTACCGCCAGATCCTCGACCTGACCCCGGCCGACGTGGTCGTCGCCGCGGTGCCGTTGGCGCACTCGTTCGGCCTGGTCGGCGCGCTCACCGCGGCGATCGTCTCCGGCGCCGAACTGCGTACCACGCAGCGGTTCCAGCCGGGTCGGCTCGCCGACATGCTCGCCGCCGAGGCGACCGTGCTGTTCGGCACCCCGCAGGTGTACCGGCTGCTCACCCCGGTCATGCACCGCCGCCCCACGCCGGCCCGGCTGCGGGCCGCGGTGTCGTCGGGCGGACCACTTTCCGCCGACCTCGGCGTCCGGGCGCGCGCGGTGCTCGGTGTACCGGTGCGCCAGTTCTACGGCAGCACCGAAACCGGCCTGATCAGCTACCAGCCGGACCTCGACGGCGAGCTGCCCGACCCGTCGGTCGGCGTACCGGTGCCCGGGGTACGGCTGCGGCTGACCCGCGCGGAGCCGGACGACCCGACCGGCGCCGGCCAGCTGTCGGTGTACACGCCGACGCTGTTCCACGGCTATCTCGGCGGGTCCGGTCCGGTGTGCACACCGGACGGGTTCTACGACACCGGTGACCTGGCCCGCCTCGACGCCGACGGCCGGCTGCACCTGCTCGGCCGCAAGGACACCTTCGTCAACGTCGGCGGCCGCAAGGTCAACCCGACGCGGGTGGCGCGGATCCTCGGCGAGCACCCCGAGGTGCGGGAGGCCTTCGTCTTCGGCCTGACCGACGCCGACGGGGAGCAGCGGGTGCACGCGGCGGTGGTGCTCGGACCCGGCACCGACCGGGCGGACCTCGCCGAACACTGCCGGGCGCGTGGTCTGGCCCCGTACGAGGTGCCGCACGAACTCCATCCGCTGGACCGGCTGCCCCGGACCGCGATGGGCAAGGTCGACCGGCAGGCCGTCATCGCGGCCGTGACCGCCGTACCGATCGGAAGCGAGGTTTGAGATGACCCACCCCACGTTCCCACGACCGTGGACTCCCGCCGACGGGCCGGACGGCCCCGTCGCCGTCATCGGCCTCGGGTACGTCGGCCTGACCCTGGCGGTGAGCCTGGCCCGGGCGGGCGTGTCCGTCGTCGGCGTGGAGGCCGACCCGAGGACCCGGGCGGCGTTGCGGGCCGGAACACCGGCACTGTTCGAGCCCGGTGTCGACGAACTGCTGCGCAGCCTGCCGGCGGACCGGCTGACCGTCACCGACACGTTGGCCGGCGTCACGCCGTCCGCGATCGTCATCTGTGTCGGCACCCCGCTCGACACCGGCACCGGCCGGCCGGACCTGCGCCACTTCACCGCCGCCGCTGAGACCGCCGCCGCCGCCACCACCGCGGACACCCTCGTCGTGGTGCGCAGCACCGTCCCGGTCGGGACGACCCGGCGCGTCCTGCTGCCGCTGCTGCGCGCCCGGGTCGACGAGCCGCTGCTCGCCTTCTGCCCCGAACGCACCATCCAGGGCCGCGCGCTGGCCGAACTGGCCAGCCTTCCGCAGGTCGTCGGCGGTTTGGACGACCGCTCCGCCGACCGTGCCCGGCGGCTGTTCGCCCGGCTCACTCCCGAACAGGTCGGCACCGCCGATCTGGAGACGGCCGAGCTGGTCAAGCTGGCCTGCAACGCCCACACCGACCTGCTGTACGGCTTCGGCAACGAGCTGGCGATGATCGCCGAGGCGCTCGGCGTGGACGCCACCGAGGTCATCGCCGCCGCGAACCTGAACTATCCCCGGCCCGACCTGGCCCGGCCCGGGTTCGTCGGTGGCAGCTGCCTGACCAAGGACCCGTACCTGCTGATGTACTCGGCCGGAACCGCCGGATACCACCCGACGCTGGTGGCCGCCGCCCGCGCCGTCAACGAGCAGGTGCCGCACCTGGTGACCGAACGGGTTCTCAAGGCCCTGGCCGCCACCGGCCGGGTGCCGGCCGACGCGAAGGTCCTGGTCTGCGGGATGGCCTACAAGGGCCGGCCGGAGACCGACGACGTGCGGGGCTCGGCCGCCACGGTCGTCGCGGACGGCCTGCGCGAGCGGGTGCGGCTGCTGGCCGGCCACGACTACCTGGTCTCCGACACCGTCACCGCCGGGCTCGGGTACATCCCGATGTCCCTCGCCGACGGTTTGGCCGGCGCAGACGCCCTGGTGCTCCTGGTGGACCACCCGCGCTACCGCGCCGAGATCGACGCCGCGCTGCTGCGTCGCACCATGAACCGTCCCGCGCTGGTGGTCGACGTCTGGGGCGACCTGGCGTCGTCGCTGTCCGGGGTGGCCGGGGTGGACTACCGGGGGCTGGGCCGTGGCTGACCGGATCCTGATCACCGGCGGAGCCGGTTTCGTCGGCCTGCACCTCGCCCGCCGTCTGCTGCGCGACGGAGCGGACGTGACCCTACTCGACGACCTGTCCCGTGGCCGGGCCGACCGGGACCTCGACCAGGTCCGCGCCGACGCCCGCCTGGTCCGGCACGACCTGACCACCCCGATCCCCGCGGACCTGCTGATCGACGACTTCGACGAGGTCTACCACCTGGCCGCGGTCGTCGGGGTACGGCAGAACAGCGAGAACCCGTCGCTGGCACTCAACGTGAACCTGCGGGCCGTGCTGAACCTGATCGACTGGTGCCGGCGCCGCCCACCCGGGCGGGTCTACCTCAGCTCCACGAGCGAGGTCGCCGACGGCGCCGCCCGCCTCGGCTTGGCGCCGTTCCCGGTGCCGGAGGACGTGCCCTTCGTACTGCCCGACCCGTCGCTGCCCCGGGCCTCCTACGGGCTCAGCAAGATCGTCGCCGAGACGCTGCTGCGCCAGTGCGCCGACCTGTTTCCGGTAAGGATCGGCCGCTACCACAACATCTACGGTCCCCGGATGGGGCACGACCACGTGATACCCCACTTCGTGGCCCGGGCACTGGCCCGCAAGGATCCCTTCCCCATCTACGGGGCGACCCAGACCCGCGCCTTCTGTCACATCGACGACGCCGTCGACGCGACTATCGGCCTGACCCGCCTGCCCGGCTCCGAACCGGTCGTGGCCAACATCGGCAACGACACCGAGGAGATCGTGATCCGGGAACTGGCCGAGCGTGTCAGCCGACTGGCCGGCTATACCCCCACCTTCGAGGTCTTCGACCCCCCGCCCGGCTCCCCGGACCGGCGGCTACCCGACCTCGGCCGGCTGCGAGGCACCCTCGGGTACGCACCTCGCGTCAACCTGGACCGAGGGCTGCGGCAGACCTTCGACTGGTACGCGGCCACCCTCACCGCCGACCCGACCCCCGCCGCGCCGGCGCTCGTCAGGGACCACTCATGAGCTTCGAGATCCGCGACGGTGAGCTGTGGCGCGACGGCGCCCCGTTCTCCGTCGCCGGGGTCGACTACCACCCGTCGGCGGCCGGCTGCCGGATCTGGACCGACTGGGATCCATCGGCCCTGCGCCGCGACTTCCGGGCGATGGCCGACGCGGGACTGAACACCGTACGGCTCTTCCTGTTCTGGCGGGACTTCGAACCGGCGCCCGGCCGGCACGACCCGGTCGTCCTCGACCGGCTGCGTACCGCCGTCGACCTGGCCGCCGAAGCCGGGTTGGCCTGTGTGCTCTCCCTGTTGACGATCTGGATGAATGGGCAGCGCCTGGAGTTGTCCTGGCGGCCGGGCCGTGGCTTTTTCGACGACGCGCAACTGCTGGAGCGGCAACGGGCCTACGCCCGGCGGGTAGCCCTCGCGTTACGCGGGGCCGGCAACGTGCTGGCCGTGGACCTCGGTGACGAGATCGCCAACGTCGACCCCGGTGCCGCCCGGCTGCCCCGGGAAACCGTCGCCGCATGGCAGACCGGGCTGGCCGAGACGTTGCGCGCGGAGCTTCCCGGGTTGCTGGTGACACAGGCCAACGACGCCTCCGGGGTGCTCGGCGCCGCGCCGTTCGGTCCGGACAACGCCACCGGGCTGGACCTGATCGCGCTGCACGGCTTCCCCACCTGGGCGCCGGTGTCGATCGAGTCGACCAGCTGCTACAAGGCGACCAGCCTGGTGCCGTTCCTGGTCCGCTACGCGCGGGCGTTCGGGGTGCCGCTCGTCGACGAGCTGACCAGCTACGGCACCGACGAGGCCACCACGGCGGCCTACCTGCGTGCCGCCACGGCCTCCGCCCTGGGCAACGGCGCTGCCGGCGTGCTGGCCTGGTGCTGGCAGGACATCGCCTCCACTGCGGAGCCCTACCAGCAGCGACCCGGTGAGCGCTTCGTGGGTCTGCACCGGCTCGACGGGACACCCCGGCCGGCGATGGCCGGGCTACGCCGGGCGCTGCGGGCGGCTTCCCGGCTGCGACCCGGCCCGCGCCGGGCTCCGGTCGCGCTCTACCTGCCGGAACGGGCCCGCGTCGACGGCGGGTCGTACCTGGACACGGGGGTCGGCACGGTGGCCACCTTCTACGCCTACCTCCTGCTCAAACGGGCACACCTGGACGTCGACATCGTCGCCGGTGACCTGACCGGCTACCGGCTGGTGGTTTGCCCGTCGGTCGGTCACGTCACCCTGACCGACCTGGACCGGCTGGCCGGCGCGGCCCGCCACGGCGCGACCGTGTACTACTCGATGGCCGACCACCTGCACGGGTTTCCGGGGTCCGACCTGGCCGGTGCCGAACCGGTCGACTACACCCTGCTCGCGGCCGGACGCGAGTACGTCGAGTGGGACGCCGATCGGTGGGCGATCGACTGGGCCGGTGCCGGAGTCCGGCCGTCGGTGCTTTCGGTGACCACCGGGCAGGTGCTCGGTCGCTACCCGGACGGCACCCCGGCCCTGGTACGCAACGCGGTCGGCGCCGGTCAGGTGGTGTTCTGCGCGGCTCCGTTCGAGCGCCAGCTCGACGTGCCCGGTCGGCTCACCGCCGCCGCCTGGGAGGGCCTGTACCGGCAGGTCGCCACGCTGGCGGGGCTGGCGCCCGAGGTCGACTGCGCCGATCCGGACGTGGAAATCCTGCCCGGGCGGGCCGGCGACCCGCACGAGGTGCTGTTGGTCAACCACGCGCCGACCGTGCGCCGCGTCCAACTGCGTTGGCAGCCGCCCACCGGCCGCCCGGTGTGCCAGGAGGTGGTCCTCGACGGCAAGGACTGGCGGCTGCTCGCCGGGCCGCGCGAGCTGCGACCCGACGACGTTGCGTCCGTCCACGAACAGCCAGCCCCACACTGACCCGCGTCCGCCGCCGAGCGGGGATGCTTCATCGATTGGAGACCACCATGCCCATCACTGTCCCCGGCGAGCGGTCCCTGGCCGGAGCCGAGAACGCGGTGCCCGCCTTCATGTTCGACATGCTCTCGGCCTGGGGTTTCCGGGCCGTCACCCTGGCCTTCCGCACCGGTGTGCTGGCGGCGCTCGCCGACGAGGAGCTGACCGCCGAGCAGGTGGCCGACCGGGCGGGCCTCGATCCCCGCGGCACGGCGTTCCTGCTCGACTGTCTCGACTGCCTGGGCTACGTCTCCCAGGTCGGTGACCGGTACGCGGCCACCGACACCACCAACGAGTTACTGCCGATGATCAGCATGGGCATCCCGTACTTCGAGAAGATCGTCTTCACTGACTGGGCGAACCTTGAGAGCCGCCTGCGCGGCGACCTGACCCTTGCGTTCGAGCCGGAGCAGCCGCGTACGCCGCGCTGGCTGGCCAAGGAGTGGCGGGTGTTCCAGGACGGCATGGTGGCCCTCACCAACATGAACATCGACGAGGTGCTGGAGCGGATACCGGTGCCGGATCCGGCGGGGCACCTGCTGGATCTCGGTGGCGGCTACGGGCTCTACAGCATCGCGATCTGCCGCCGGCACCCACAGCTGCGCGCGACCATCTTCGAGATCCCGGAGATGCAACGGCTCGCCAACCGGGCCATCGTCGAGAACGACATGGCCGACCGGATCGACTTCCGGGCCGGCGACTTCTTCACCGACGACCTGGGCAGCACCTCCATGGCGCTGCTGTTCAACGTCATCCACTCCAAGAGCCACCGCCAGAATCGGGAACTGGTCGCCCGCACCGCCGCCGCCCTGCAGCCCGGCGGCCTGCTGGTGCTTCTCGACCAGTTCCCCGCCCCGGAACTGGGTCCGATCGGACGTAGCTTCGGCGCCATGATGGCGCTGAGCATGTTCAACAGCGTCGGCCAGCAGACGTACCCGCTCGACGAGGTACGCGACTGGCTCACCGCCGCCGGGCTGGTCGACGTGGAGTTCCACGCGGTGCGCAGCGCACCCGGCAACGGACTGTTCCTCGCCCGCAAGCCCGCCCGGTAGGGCGCCGATGTCCACCCCCGAACAGGCCGTTACCTCGACGACGCTCGAGTCCGTGGTGCGACAGGCCAGCCGGGTACCCGACGAGCATCGGGCCTTTGAGACGTCGCTGGAGCACGCGGCCCAGTTCCACCGGCTGCCCCGGGCCTGCCTGGAGCAGCTGGTCGAGTTGGGTTTCCCGCACTCGTTGAACGCCGACGGCCTGCTCTTCGACCGGTACGACCTGCGTAACGCGGCACTTCAGCTGGGTGTGCGGTCACCACAGCGGTCCACGTACGAGGCGATGGCGGCGGCTCTGCGGGCCAACGGGGCCGCGGCCACCACGCGCCGTACGGTGATCGTGCGCGCGTACTGCCCGGCACGGGAGCACTGCACCGGCTGTTCTTTCCACCTGGACCCGGCGGTGACGTCCGCGCCGCAGGTCGTCGCGACCCGGCGACCCGAGGCGGCCCGGTTCGAGGTCGACCTCGACCTCGCCCCGGCCGCCGCACCCACGGTGCCCACTCCCGGGCAACGGCGCCTCTTCGCCGAGGCGGCGCAGCTGCGGTTCCACCTGCTGCCACCGGGACTCACCACCGATCTCGGATTCGTGCGGGAGACCGGCCTGGCCGACTGCACCCTCGCAGTGCGCCACCTGGTTTCCCGGGGTGGCGAACTCGGCGTGCCGGTCCGGGCGGCCACCGGACTGTGCCTGTCGCGCCCTTTCGCCAACCGGCACCACTGGCTGGAGCTGCGGGACGCCGAGGGCCGCTGGTGGCCGGCGGACCCGTTCTTCCTCCACACGCTGGTGGGCTGGGGACTGCTCGGCGACGACTGGCCCGCCCACCGCAGCCCCGGCGACGCGTACTGGCGGGTGGACCTGGGCCTGGACGTCCCGTTCCTGCGCCATGTGGGCGCGACCGGCGGTGCGTCGGCGCCTGAGCGGCTGGGGCCGGCCTACTTCCTCGTCCAGTGACCCGGTGACCCCTGGCCGTCCGATCACCCGACCCGAGGAGAGGGCAACATGATCATTGTCGGTAGCGAGGCCGAGCCCCTGCGCGATCTGGTGGGGCAGCATCTCGGCTTCAGCGAGTGGATGTCGATCGACCAGGAACAGGTGGACCGCTTCGCCGAGGCGATCGGCGACCACCAGTGGATTCACGTCGATCCGAAGCGGGCCGCCGACGGCCCGTTCGGCGGCACCGTCGTCCACGGGTTCCTCATCCTCGCCCTGACCTCCCGGGTACTGGAGCAGGTACTCGTCCCCGAGGGCGTACGCATGAAGGTGAACTACGGCTGTGACCGGGTCCGCTTCCTGTCGCCCGTGCTCGTCGGCTCCCGGATCCGGGCGGGGGTCCGGCTGCGTGAGGTCCGGCCGCTGCGCAGCGGCGTCCGGCTGGCCCTGAGCCTGACCTTCGAGACGGATCGGCGCCGGGTACCGGTCTGCGTCGCGCAGGTGCTGGTGCACAACTACGCCTGAGGATCCGCGGTGGTGCCGGCCCCGACAGCCGGAGCTGGCACCACCCGGTTCAGGACCGGGACGCGCCGTCGTCCTGCCGTCCGGCGACGAACCCCGCCAGGTCGGCGACGGTCTCCATGTGCAACCAGTCCACCTGGCCGACCATCGGCCGGCCGAGGTCTTCCTCCAGCCGCATCAACAGTTCGAGGATCATGGCCGAGTTCAGGCCGAGCTCCATGAAGATCCTGGTGTCGCCGGTCAGCCTCGCCGCATCGATCCGTGTCATCTCGATCAGCAGCCGGATGATGGTCGCCTCGACCGAGGCGGCAGTGGGTGGGGAGATCATGATGTGCTCCGTCCAGTCGATGGGGGATCGGTTGGTCGGGCTGGGACCGGCAGCGCGGAGGTGTCCCGGGTGCGGGCGGCGCCATTCAGCGCTCCCGCAGACAACTCAGCAGCGCCCGCCCGGCCAGTACGGCGTCGTCGTCGGACATCCGGCTGTGCAACGGCAGCGACAGCAGCCGCGGCGCCACCGCGTCGGTCACGGTCAGCGCCGAACGACCCGCGCCCGCGCTGTCCCGGTAGGCCGACAGGTGGTGCACCGGCGGATAGTGCACCGAGGTCTGGATGCCGGCGGCGGCGAGTCCCTCGCGTACCGCGCCCCGGTCGGTCCCCTCGGGCAGCACGACCGGCATCAGGTGCAGCGCGGAGTCGCCGGTCCGCCCGGCGAACGGCAGCACCAGCTCGGGTGCCGCCGCGAGCACCTCCCGGTACGTCGCGACCAGTTCCCGGCGCCGCTGCCGGTCCCGGTCGAGCCGGCCCAACTGGACTCGCCCCAACGCGGCCGAGACCTCCGTCGGCCGGTAGTTCAGCCCGATCCCGGCGACGTCGTAGCTGGCGTCGCCCGTGCTGAGCCGGTCCCAGGTGGAGGTGGTCAGGTGGTGTGAGCGGGCCAGCCGGATCCGGTCCCGGACCGCCTGGTCGCGGGCGAGCACCATGCCACCCTCGCCGCTGGTGACGTTCTTGGTGGCGAAGAAGCTGAAGCAGCCGATGTCACCGTGCGTCCCGAGCATCCGCCCGTCGTACTCGACGACCGGGGCGTGTGCGGCGTCCTCGATCAGGACCGCGCCGTGCCGGTCGCAGACCATCCGCAGCGCGGCCAGGTCCGCCGGGTAGCCGGCGTAGTGCATCGCGACGACGGCTCGGGTCCGTGCGGTGATTAGCCGCGCCACGTCCACCGGATCCACGGTGAGGTCGTCCGGGGCGCACACGTCGGCGAGAACCGGGGTGGCGCCGGCCAGCGCCACCACCGCGGCGGAGGCCACGAACGTCAACGCCGGCATGATCACCTCATCGGCCGGTCCCAGGTCGAGGGCCATCACCGCCAGGTGCAGCGCGGCCGTACCACTGCTGACCGCGACCGCGTCGTCGGCGCCGATCCGGTCGGCGAACTCCCGCTCGAAGGCAGCGGTCTGCGCGCCGGCCGAGAGCCAGCGCGAGCGCAGAACCTCGGTGACCGCGGCGATCTCCTGCTCGTCGACGGTGTTGTCGGCCAGGGTGACCCGCCAACGCGGGGCGGTCGGTGCGCTCATCGGTGCGTCCTTTCAGGCGGTGGGCAGGTGGTTGGTGCCGCTCACCGTGGTAGCGCAGTCGGTGCGGCCGGGCTGGGCGGGGGAGCGTAGCTCGACTCGTATGCGTCGATGACCCGATCCCAGCCGAACGACCGCTCGGCGCGCCGCCGGCCCGCGGCCCCGAGCCGCCTGCGTCGAACGTCGTTGGCGAGCAGCTCGATCAGCGCGGCGGCCACGCTCTCTGGACCTGGCGGTACGACGAGCCCGTCCACACCCTCACGCACCACCTGGTGCGCGCCGGCGAACGCTCCGCTGACCACCGGCCGGCCGCACGTCCAGGCCTCGACGAAGACCAGCGGAAACACGTCCGCGACGCTGGGCAGGCAGAGTAGTTCGCAGGCCGCGATCGCGTCGTGTTTGGTCTGCTCGTCGACCGTTCCCAGGTCGTGCAGGCGCGGATCGGCGTGGGCGGCGAAGTGGGCGGACGCGTCGGGATCGACGTCCGGACCGATGAAGACGAACCGGGTAGCGGGCAACCGGTGCCACACCGTGGCCATCGCCTCCAGCAGTGTCCGGTACCCCTTGCTGACCATCCGCCGCCCGACGAAGAGTACGAACGGCCCGTCGATGCCGTGGCGGCGTCGAAACTCTGCGGTGTCGACCGGCCCGGTGAGATCCGAGGCGGACGGCAGCCGGCGGAGCTGATCGCCCCGCACACCCAGATCGCTCAGCGCGGTCATCTCCGTGACCGTCAGGGCGAAGACCACGTCGGCGGCCCGACAGACCTCGCCGGCCAGGACAGGGTCGGGCCACACCTGTGGTGCCGAACAGGGGGTCAGGACCAGTCGGGCGCCGTACCGGCGCGCCAGCCGCACCGCCTCGGCCGGTGCGTCGGGGCGGGCCAGGTCGAAGGCGTGCACCACCGACGGGGCGAAGTCTGGACGGTCCTGGAGCAGTTGGGCGGCGTCGTTGTAAAGCGGCACACCGGCCGTGCGCAGACTGGCCACGCTCTCCGAATGGGCGGCGGACGCCAGCGCCGTCACCCGCCGCGATCGTGCGGCCAGGCCCGCCGCCGCGCGCACCGCCATCCGCTCCGCTCCTGCCCGTGCTTGCCCGTAGCCGTCGAAGACCACGAGGACCTCGCCGGTGCCGCCGCTCACGTCCACGTCTCGATCGTGGCGCCGCCTGTCACCGGCTCGTCAAGAAAGACGACATCGAGTTCGGGGCGAGACCGGTCCGCCGTTGGCGCGGACGGCGTCAACCGCAGGTAGCGGTCGGGATCCGCCAGGAAGTCCGCTCGCGCCTGCTCATAGCGGGCGGGCGTGCCCACATCGTGCCAGGACTCGTTGAAGGCATAGCCGTTTACCGGTCTGCCGGCGCCGGTCAGCGCGTTGATGAGGGCGGGCATGTCGGTCGGCTCGCCGGCACGGATGTACGACCGGACGTCCGGGTCGGCCACGTAGATTCCGCAGCAGACGCTCCACTCGAAGGTCGGCTTCTCGTGCACCCGTCGGATCCGGTCACCGTCGGTGCGCAGCAGCCCGACCCCGGTGGAGACCCAGTAGCGTTGGTACGCCACAGTGAATCCGGCGCCGCTGGCCACGTGTCGCCGATGCAGGTCCCCGAAGTCGAGTGAGGTCAGCAGGTCGCCGTTCATCACCACGGCGGGCTCGGTCCAGTCCGGCACGAGCAGCAGCGGTGCTGCGGTCCCCAACGGTCGTTCGTCGGTGCAGTAGTCCACCCGCAGGCCGAGCTGGGATCCGTCGCCGATCGCGGACCGGATCATCGAGCCCAGGTGCGAGACGCACAGCGTCGCCCGGGTGAACCCGCAGGCGTGCAGCCGGCGCAGGCTGATCTCCAGCAGGGAGTGCTGTCCCATCGGCATCAGTGCCTTGGGGCGGTTGCTGGTGTGTGGCATGAGGCGGGTGCCTCGGCCCCCCACGAGCAGGATCGCGTGCATCGTCAGCCTCCCGTTCCTCGGACGAGGGTCCCGTCCGGGTGCGGACGTGCCCCTGCCGCTGTGCCGTGCCTCACGCCCGGACCGCCGCCCGCAGTTCGGTCTCCAATGCGATGAATGTGGGCGCGAGCTCGCGCATCGTCTTCGCGGCGACGGCGTAGTCCCCGGCCACCAGTGGGTACTCCATCGAACCGATGAGCCGGGCCTGCTGGTCCAACACCTCCGCGACTCGGGTGTAGCCGTGCCGGCCGAACATCACGGCCGCGTCGTTGCGTCGTCGTGCGCCAGCGCACACCATGAAGTCGGCCAGATGGAAGAAGAGTGGGGTGCTCAGGCCGCCGTCGAGCACCTTCGCCGCGCCCTCGGCCGCCTCCGCGGAGGCATCCGGTGCGACCAGGTCGGCGGCGATCGGCAGCAGTCGGCGCAACGCCTCGGCAGTGTCGACCTCGCGTACCCGCCGGAATGCGGTGCGCAGATTGAAGTCCGGGACGGTGTAGGACAGCGTCTTGGTGCGCCAAGCGTCGAGCAGCTTCTGCACCGGCAGCACGGTGTACGGGTGAGCGCGCGGGTCGTGGATCACGACGTTCTCCCCGTCGAAGCCGACGACCACCAGATAGTGGTCGACCCCGATGGGCTGACCCAGCCCCGGATGGTGCGGAAGCAGTCCCATCTCCACCGGGCCGGCCATCGCCCGGTGCTGGTCGTCCACCTTCTCCAGCGCCCGGAGCACCTCGTCCGGAGAGCCTACGATCCGCTCGCACGTCCAACCGAGCAGGTCCAGCACGTTGGCGATGCCCTTCTCCGGGTTCCAGCCGCCCGGGGCGAAGAAGGGACGTCCGTCGTGGTGTAGGTACATGCCGAAGGCCGACCCGGTCAGCACCTCGATCACGGCCTCGCCGGGACCCTCGTCGCCGAGGGCCATCTGGAGCGAGTCGGAGTAACAGCCATGCGTCTCTCCGGAGAACTGGACGGGCATCGGGACCAACTCCTGTCTCAGCGATGGACGTCCGACGGCGCAGCGGCACCGGCGGATGTGGGGCCAGGACCGTCGGGGCGACGGCTGGCGGTGACGAGATAGCTGCGCGGCAGGTTCGGGAAGTCCACCGGCGGTGCGCCCTGCGGCCAGCGTCCGTAGTCGGTTCCAGCCGTGCCGGGCTCGGTAACCTGTTCAACGTTCCAACCGGCCTGCCGGAGGAACTCGGCTGGGGCGTCCGTGCCGAATAGCCACGGGCTGCCGGAGTCGGCCAGCTTGTCGAGGAACGGTCGCATGTAGCGCATCCGGAAGATCCCCGTACCGATGAGGTCCACCGCGATTCGGCTGCCACCAGTGGAGAGGTCGGCAGCCTGGGTCGCCACCGCGGCGGCCACCGGCGCCGGCAGGTAGAACAACAGCCCCTCGGCGAACCACACGGTCGGCGCCGTCGGGTCGAAACCGGCGTCGAGCAGCGCCGACCCCCACTCACCCGTGAAGTCGGCCGCGACGGTCCGGCGCTCGCACCGCGGCACGTCGACGGCCTGGGAGAGCCGCTGTCGCTTGTACCTCAGTACCGTTCCCTGGTCCACCTCGAACACCACGACACCCGGTGGCCAGTTCAGCCGGTATGCGCGGGTGTCCAGGCCGGCGCCCAGACCGACCACCTGGCACTGGGGGGTGACGCTGGCGCGCAGGAAGTCGTCGAACCACCGGGTACGGATCGGCAGCACCGGGTTGCCATCGGGAGCGGATCGCTCGGTGTGGAAGTGTCGCAGCAGGGTGTCCCCGTCGGTGCCGGCGAGCAGAGCGGCGAACGGGTCGTCGAAGAGTCGGTCCGGGCGCGCCGATTCCCGCGCCCGCGCTGCCGCGGTCCAACGGGCGGTCCGGGCGACGCCGAACAGCTCCGTGTCTGGAGCCGCCTCGATACTCATGCCTCTCAGTGTTTCCATCGATGCGGGCAAGTGACATCTGCCCGTGCGGGCGTACCCATGCGGGCAGCACGAGGGTTGCCCCAACCGGCGGGGTCGCGGCCCGGCCCCGTCCGATCCTGCTCGGTTAGCGTGGGCCGTCATGACTGACGACGAGGGAGGCAATGTGGACGACTCTGCGCCCGGCGAGGGATGGAGCGGGCTTGCGGCGTGGGCAGGCGTTAAGCTTCTCCGCCCACTGCCCGGCGGGCACCGCAACGTGGTGATGCTCGCCGAGCGGGCCGGGGTTCCGCTGGTGGTCCGCCGCTCGATCCGGTCCCGCGCCGCCCTGGATTGGGAGCTGGACCTGCTGGAGCATCTGCGTGACCGCGGGGTGGCGGCACCGGAGCTGGTACCCACCGACGACGGCCGTCGGCACGTCGACGGGATGCTGGTCAGCGAATTCGTCCCCGGCCGGCATCCGGCCGGACCCGCCGACTGGCGGCGGGTCGTCGACCAGCTCGCGGTGCTGCATACGGCGACGACCGGCTGGCCGCAGCGCCCCGGGTTCGCCGCCAGCGGGATGCTGCTCGACGCGGGACGGGGTGGAGACGTGCGGCTGGACGCGATGCCTGCTTCGGTGGCCCGGCTGGTGCGGTCAGCCTGGCTGCCGGTGCAGCAGGGACCGCGTTGCGTGGTGCACGGCGACGTCGGCCCCACCAACGTGCTGGTCGACGGCGCCCGGGTTACGCTGCTGGATTGGGACGAGGCACGGGTGGACGTGCCCTGGTTCGACTACGCCCTCCTGCCCGACGAGGTGACGACGCCGTGGCCGGGCGACCGGGCGCAGTTGCGTGCCGCCGGCCTCGCGTGGGAGACGGCGACGTGCTGGCGGGCCGAGCCGGTGTACGCCCGCCGCCGGCTGGCCGAGCTGCACCGCCACCGTCGGCACTCCGGCGCCTGACCGCTGGCCCAAACGCATGTTGAAAGATGCGGGCTCTGTCCCCTGCCCTCCAGCATGGACGCTAGGCCCGTCCTACCCGCTCCGTACGCCGTTCGCCGGCGGTCAGGGTCGCCGGGCTGGAGGTGATGTCGGCCCCGGCGACGACGGCTGACCGGACTCGCGTCCGGTCGGCGGGTTCGCTGCCCGTCCGGCGCACCACCGCACCCGCGCCTCCGGCGCGTGGGCGGACCAGGGCGAGCTGGAGGTGTGGTGCGCGATCACAGGCTGGATCTCCCGGTCGAGGTGCCCTTGCATGAGAGCCCCGACACGATGGCCAGCAATCCAGCGAACCTGCTGCGTGCCCGTTGGCAGACCGTGCGCCTGCTGCGTCGGGGTGGTGCCGTCCTGGTTACCGTCCTGGTCCTGACCAACCTGCTGCTGGGTGTGCTGCCCGTGCTGTTCATCGTGGCGACCAGCATCCTGCTCGGGCAGGTTCCGGCGGCCGTCAGCGGCGGCCTAAACTCCGCGGCCTGGGACTCGCTGGTGACGGTCTTCCTCGGAGCGGCCCTGGCCTTCGTCGCGCAGCAGGTGATCACCCCCCTGCGGACCTCGCTCGGGGATCTGTTGAGCCGCCGGGTCGATCAGCAGGTGCACGACGAGTTGATGGCGGCGGCGCTGTCCCCGGTGGGCATCGCGCCTCTGGAGGACGAGCAGAACCAGGACCGGCTGCGGGTGGCGGCGCTGAAACTGCAGTTCGCCGTGCAGACGCCGGGCGATGCGTGCGCGGGTCTGCTCGCCCTGCTGGCCCGGTACACACAGTTGCTTGCGTACGCCGTGGTGATCGGTGTGGCGTTCTCCTGGCTCGCGGCGGCGGGTCTGATCCTGTCGGTGCTGCTGGTGCGACACAGCACCCGGGGCGGGCTGAGTCGCTATGCCGAGGCGCGGCAGCGGTTGAGCCGCGCCGAGCGCCGGGTGCACTACCTGCGAGGGCTTGCTGTCGAACCCCTCGCAGGCAAGGAAATCCGGGTGTTCGGCCTCGTCGGCTGGCTGACCGCGACGTACCGCCGGGTGTACCTGATGTGGCTGCGACCGCTGTGGGCCTACCGTCGGCGGATCCTGCTTTGGCGGTACCTGATCTTCGCCGGGCCGAGCCTCGCGGTAGGCGTCGCGGTGTTTGCGGCGGTGGGCGTGGCCGCCCCCGCGACGCTGACGCTCACGCAGTTCGCCCTCGTGGTGCAGGCGACGCTGGGCGCGATCGCGCTCGGCAGCTACTACGCCGAGGCCGACGTGCAGACCGCCGTCGGTATCTCCGCCTACGACGACGTACGCCGCTTCGTGGGTCGTCTGGCGGCGACCGGGCCCGCCACCCCGCCGGTGCCAACGCGTCCGCTGCCGTCGCTACGCGGGGAACTGCACTTCGACCGGGTGAGCTTCCGCTACCCCGGCCAGGACCGCGCGGTCCTTGATGAACTGGACCTGCGGATCCCGGTCGGGAAGTGTACGGCGATCGTCGGCGTCAACGGTGCCGGCAAGACCACGCTGGTCAAGCTTCTGGCCCGGCTCTACGAGCCGACCGGTGGCGTGATCCGGGCCGATGGGGTGGACATCCGCTCGTTTCCCGTCTCCGAGTGGCGTGCCGCGATCGGCGTCATCTTCCAGGACTTCCTGCGATACGAGACCTCGGTCGCCGACAACATCGCCTTCGGCGCGGTCCATCACCGTGACGACCGGGCCGGGGTGCGTAGGGCCGTCGCGTCCGTGGGACTGACCGACGATCTGGACCGGCTTCCCGCCGGCCTGGACACCCCGCTGGCGCGACACATCGCCGACGGAGCGGAGCTCTCCGGCGGTCAATGGCAGCGGGTGGCGTTGGCCCGGGCGATCTTCGCCGTCCAGCACGGCGCGCCGATCGTGGTCCTTGACGAACCCACCGCGAACCTCGACGTGCGCGCCGAGGCACGCTTCTTCGACCAGTTCGCCGAGTTGACCCGAGGCGTCACCAGCCTGCTGATCTCCCATCGGTTCTCCACCGTCCGACATGCCGACGTGATCGTCGTCCTCGAACACGGGCGGGTGGTCGAGCGGGGCAGCCACGAGGAGTTGATGGCAACCGGCGGCCGGTACGCGCGGCTGTTCCGGATGCAGTCCGACCGGGTGCTGGGTCCGGAGGAGGCTCCCTCGGACGACGTCGATGCCCGGGAGGTGCTCAGGTGAGCGCGACGTTCGCCGGTAGCTGGCGGATGCTCGCCACGGCGTGGCGGATGCACCGCGGCAAGACGGTTACCGCGATCTTCTTCGTCGTGGCGGGCGCGTCGGCGGCGCCACTGCTCGCGCTGGTGCTGGGCTCGATGACCGACGCGGTGGTCGCCGGGAACACACGTGTGGTGCTGCTGGCCGGGCTGCTTGCCGGCGTCCTGGCGTTTGCCACCGTCACCTTCGGCCACTTCGCCCACCTTGCCTACGTCGAACTGGCCGAACAGGCCGAACTCGACTTCGACGAGCAGCTCATCACCCTTTCCAACGGCTCGGTCGGGATCGCCCATCACGAGCATGCGGCGACCAGCGACACGGTGACCGTGCTGCAACGTGAGATCCGGCAGTTCGGCCGAGGGCTGGAAGCGCTGCTCAACGGCCTCGGCCTGGCGATCGCCGTGGGCATCACCGTGGTGCTGCTGGTACGGATGCACCCGCTTCTTCTGCTGCTGCCGCTGGCGGCGGTTCCGTCGCTCTACCTGAGTCGGCGGGCTGAGTACCTTGTGGACAAGGCGAAGACGGACACGGCGGAGACCACCCGCACGGCGCTGCACCTGTTCAACCTGACCACTCAACTGCCCTCGGCCAGCGAGCTGCGGGTGTTCGGGCTCGCCGACGAGTTGCGCCGCCGGCACGCCGGCCATTGGTCGGACGTGACCGCCCGGCTGTTTCGGGCCGACCTGCGAGCGGTCGTGCTACGTACCGCCGGTCAGGTGACGTTCGCGCTGGCCTACGTCGGCTCCGTACTGCTGCTCGTCCGGGCCGCCGTTGACGGGCGGCGCGGCGTCGGCGACGTCATCCTGGTCGTGGTCCTCGCCGCCCAGATCAACCAGCAGGTGACCGCCACCGTCACCCTCCTACGCGATCTGCAACGGATGGCGGCGCTCTACGGTCGGATGGCGCAGCTGCGCGCCGCCGTGCGCGACGCTGACCCCGGCGACCTGCCTGCGCCGGACCGGCTGCGGCACGGCATCGCCCTGCAGGACGTCTCGTTCAGTTACCCCGGAACCGGCAGGACGGTGCTGCGCGACGTCACGGTGACGCTGCCGGCCGGCAGCACGGTGGCGGTGGTGGGGGAGAACGGCGCCGGCAAGTCGACCCTGGTGAAGCTGCTCTGCGGGTTGTACCGCCCGAGTGGCGGCCGCATCCTCCTCGACCATGAGGACCTGCACCGGCTCCGGCCCGACGGGTGGCGCGAGCGCATCTCCGTCGCCTTCCAGGACGCGGTGCGCTACGAGTTTCGGACCCGTCACGCCGTCGGTATAGGCGATCTGGACAGCGGTTTCGCCGATCAGCCGGTACGCGACGCGCTGCGGCTGGCCCGGGCCGACGACGTGCTGCGCCAACTACCCGACGGCCTCGACACGGTGCTCGGCAAGGGTGGCAGCGGCGCAGAACTGTCCGGCGGCCAGTGGCAGAAGGTGGCCCTGGCCCGCGCGCTGGCCCGTCCGGCGCCGTTGCTGCTGGTGCTCGACGAGCCCACCACGGCAATGGACCCGGAAGCCGAGCTAGCCATGTTCGAGCACTACGCCGAGCAGGCAAGCCGGGTCAGCCAGGAAACCGGGGCGATCACCCTGTTGGTCTCCCATCGGTTCTCCACCGTCCGGACGGCAGACCTCATCATCGTGGTGCGGGACGGACGGGTCGTCGAGACCGGCGACCACGCGACTCTCAGCGCCGGGTCCGGTCCTTACGCCGAACTCGTCGCCATCAACGCTTGGGCCTACCGGTGACCGGTAGCCGGATGTCCGGCCCAGATGACTCCGTGAGGTCGCGGCGCCGCCGCTGACTGATGGATCCAGACAGGAGGAACCAAATGACCCGTTGGAGATCCGTGCTCGGCGCCGCGTTGGCCGCGGTGCTGTTGGGCGCATCCCTGATCGCACCGGCATCGGCCGCGCCGGGTGCTGCCCAGCCGCCGGCGCAGCGACTGAAGTGGGGCGCCTGCGCCGGCAGCAGCACCACCGAGCTGCGCTGCGCTCGTGTGAAGGTACCGCTGGACCACCGCAACCCGCGGGGACGCAAGATCGAGGTGATGATCTCGCGGCTGCCTGCCACCGACCCGGCCAAGCGGCGCGGCGTGCTGCTCAGTGCCCGTGGCGGACCAGGCCAGGGCGGCGGGATTTACCTGCCCGAGGACTATGCGGTCCTCATGGCGCCCGAGGTGCGGGCGCGCTACGACCTCATCGGGTTCGACGTGCGCTTCCTGGAGCAGAGCACCCCGATCACCTGTGGGTATCCGAGCGAGGAGCCGGAGGGGTTCTGGAATCGGGGCGCCCAGTCCCGGTCCGAGTTCGAGCTGCATGTGGTCGAGGCACGCCAGTACGCCCGGGACTGCCAGAAGCACGCCGGCTGGGCGCTGCCGCACGCCACCCTGGAGAACATCGCCCGAGACATGGACGTCATCCGGACCGCCCTTGGCGAACGGCGGATCAGCTTCCTCGGTGCGGATGCCCTGGGCACTGTCGGTGCCATCTACGCCACCCTCTTCCCGCGCCAGACCGACCGGTTCGTGCTGGACAATCCGCTCGACCCGACCAAGCTGTGGCAGTCGTCGAGGCTTGAGCGAATCGCGTTGATGGAGGACGGTCTCGATGAGTTCTCCGCCTGGATTGCCGACCGTGACGACGAGTTCGGTCTGGGCGACACGGCGGCGCAGGTCGAGCGGAATGTGGCGGAGATGTGGGAAAACGCTCCATGGTACGCCGGTGGCCGTTGGTGGACGGGTGATGAACTGGTCTACTACACGATCCTCGGCGTCTTCTTCGAGGCGTTCGAGTGGCGGATGGCGGCCAATCTGTCCGCGATCCGCCGCGGCGATGCGCCACCCGTGCAGTGGGGGCTCTACCCCACCGTCCGCCCCGGCGTGTTGGGTGTGCCAATCGACAACCACACTGCCGTGAGCACCGCGTACATGTGCGCCGAGAGCCCCTGGCGGAGCAATGTCGAGTCGTACTGGCGGGACCTGCAGAGGTACGTGCCGCCGTTCCCGAACTTCGGCGTCGCCGCCGCCAACATCTTCCCCTGCGCGTTCTGGTCGTCGCGCAAGGACAACCGGGTGACGCTGGGCAGTCGGCACACTCCGCCTGTACTGGTTCTCGGTGCGACCCGCAACTCGATCGTCCCACTGTCGAACGTCCGTGCGGTCGCCACCGCGCTGCGCGGATCCCGCCTCGTTGTCGAGGACTCCCGCGGTCACGAGCTGTATCCGTTCTTCGGCGGCGACTGTCTCAAGGACCGGGCAAACCGCTACCTGACCAGCGGTGATCTGCCGCGCGCCGACGTATGGTGCCCGGCGCCGGCGCAGACCGGCTGACGGTGGATCGCGCAGGGCCAGGCACCGTCGGGACTGTGTCTGGCATGCGCGGTCGGCAGTAGCAGCGTTGCTGCCGGTGGCGGCACGACGGGCATGACCCGCTCGGACGGTCAGCTTGGTTGCCATCCCAGGCTGGCCGTCCGATGTGGCTTTATGCCTCTGCCGCCTGCCACCGCTGCTGTGCCGCGATCGCCGCGTGGGGGCGTCGGGAAGGGTGGCCGCCGATTGCGCTGTGTCTCGTTCGTCGCCACGCTTGCCGGGATGGCCGGGCGCATCGCCTTGCGCCTCGGTCGACCGACACCACACGAGGCGGATGAGGGCGGCGTTGTGGCGTTTGCCTTCGGCGCGTTTGCAGTCGTAGTAGGCGCGGATGAACGCGGCGAGGAAGAGGGCGCGACCGCACGCCCGGGCCACTGCGACCGGCAGGGCACCGATCGAGGACGGCTGGTCGACCACCACCGGAATCCCGGCCGTGGCGGCCGAGCTCGTCGAGCAGCTGCTCAGCCTGACCTCAGTGTTCGGCGACGCCGCGTCGTGCAGCCGTCTGCCGTCCGAGGTTGACCCGACCGCGTGGTGACCGTCCTTGCCGACGTCCGACCCGAGGAACACGCCGTAGTCGCCGTGCACCCCACGCCTCCCACACCCTGTCACCTGCATCGGCCGCCGGGTCTGAGCGTCGGACTGCCGGCACCCACATTACGAAGAGACCGACCCCAACAGCACGGGTGGCCGTGTCCCTGACTTGTTGACTCGGGGGCAGACGCGAGGGCCTGCAGCCATAGCGTCCAGTGCGCCGGTCGGCTCAGATCCGCATGTTCCTTGGCGCTGATCGGGGCATCCCAGTCGATTGCCGCCCCTCTTGGGTTGGGGTTGGCCGCCGCCGGCGCGAACGTCGTCGACGTCCCCGCAACCCTCGCCGCCCGGGCACGGCTACTGACCACCGGCGGCGGCCGCAAGACCGACGCCACCGACGCTGCCAGCGTCGCCCGAGTCGCCCTGCACCACCACCGGCTCAATCCCGTGCAACCCGAGGATCAGAGCACCATCTTGCGGCTGCTGACCGAGCACCGCGACGACCTCACCCACGAACGCACCCGCATCCTCAACCGCCTGCACGGGCTCCTGCGGGACCTGGTCCCTGGCGGCGCGCCCACCGGCCTGTCCGCCGACAAAGCCGCCACAGCCCTACGAGGCGTGCGTCCGGCAAACGCAACCGACGCCTGCCGACGTGACATCGCCCGGCACCTTTTGGCCGCGCTCCGACGAATCGACGCCCAGCTCAAGAACTGCGAGACCGAGCTGAGCCAGGCGGTAACCGCAACCGGAAGCAGCCTGACCGAACTACCGGGCGTCGGCGTGATCATGGCGGCGAAGATCCTCGGCTACGTCGGCGACGTGGTCCGATTCCCCAACGCCGACCATTTCGCCAGCTACACCGGCGCCGCGCCCACTGATGCCTCCAGCGGACCCCGTAAACGCCACCGCCTCAACACCGGTGGCAACCGCCAACTCAACTCAGCCCTGCACATCATCGCCGTCGTCCAAGCCCACCACACACACCTCGGACGCGCCTACTACCAGCGCATACTCGGCGAAGGCAAGACACCAGCCGAAGCCCGACGCGCCCTGAAACGCCGTCTCGCCAACATCATCTACCGACGGATCCTCAAGATCAGAAACAACGACTTCTCAGCGACCTTCTTGGCAGACAGAGGCGCTATCAGCGGTCCACCGACGCCACCCGACCCGGCGACAACAGCCCCCGGATCATCCAAACGACAGGGGCAGGAAGTCATACCGGGCCGAGCGACCGAGAGGGCCCGACCAACTCCATCTCAAACACGCTTTGAGCGTCGGGAAGCTCGCGTACTCATGGCGGACATGCGTCGCGCGAAGATCGAACTGACGGTCATGCCGTCGGCCGGCGACATCGTCACAGCCTGTCTGGACGCGATCCCCATCAGTCTGAACGACGTGACCACGCTCGTCGAGCAGGGCTGTCCAGGTGGTCTCGAACTCACGCAGATGCGCCAGTGCCGGCTGGCGAAGAACCTGTTCACCGCAGTCCTGGGGCACCTGGACGACGTCCGCGACACGCGCCTCGCCGCTCACCTACGCGACTGGATCGACACCAAGCCGCGTCTCGGGTAGGGCGAGGCGGTGCCGGGGGTGGGACGGAAGCGACTGTATATTAACGACTGCTCATATCGCCGCAGCGACCAGATCGTTGAAGTCGAGGAACTGCCGCGGCTTCAGCTCAGCGAGGATCCGCATCACTGGCGAGTCGTACTTCTCGGCCATGTATCGGTAGTTGAGCGTGGCGGAGTGCATCAACTTCTCGAAGGGCCGCTCGTGCGGTATGTGGATTGCTTTGGCCTGTCGGTTGAAGATGAACTGGGCGCCGTCGCGGTGGAGTCGGTAGCCGAGGTCGAGGTCTTCGCCGCCCCAGGTGCGGAATTGTTCGTCGAATCCGCCGACGGCGCGTAGTTGGGCGGTGTCGGCGGAGATGTTGCAGGTCCAGAAGATCTGCCAGGGTGCGGGGATGCGGGTGAGGTCTTCGCCGTAGCGGTCGTAGAAGAGTTCGCGGATGTCGCGGCACTCTCGTTTGGCCTGCAGCCGTTCGATGCTGCCGTCGAGGTCGTTCACGTCGAGACGCTCCCCGACTACCTTGAAGTTGGAGTCATCGCCGGAGAAGCCGTAGATGTAGGGCAGCACGACGGTCGGGCCGGGGGTGGCCTCGTGGCTGGCGACGTGCTGGTTGAGGTTGTCGGCCTGCAGCATGACGCCGTCGTCGGTGAAGACGCAGATGGGGGAGCGGGCGTCGGCGATGCCGACGTTGCGGGCTGTGCCGGCGCGGAATCCTTCGTCGGGTTGGTAGTGGTAGCGCAGGTCCAGGCGGTCCTGGAAGCTTGCGGCGATCTTTGCGGTGTTGTCGGTGGAGCCGTCGTCGACGACGATGACCTCGAACTCGTCGGCGGGCATGTGCTGCCGGGTCAGGGAGTCCAGGGTGTGCCACAGCAGCGCCGAACGGTTGTAGGTCGGAATGACGACGGTGCATTTCAGCCCACTGGACACGGCCTCTCCCTGTGGACTCGGGGCATCGTGCGCGGCTCACGTCACGACGTTCGACGCATGGAACAGGCCGCGGGGATACCGGGCGTGCGACGGCCGGTCGTCCGACCGTGCTGTAGGCATCCTGGCACCGGATCAATCAGCCGGGCATCTCGTTGATTGCGCTCTAGGGCCTGCCTCTTGGCCAGCTATTTTCCACATCGAAGGCGTTGATCCCGAGGCTGGGAAGACGCCTTCTGACCTTCGTGGTGCTGGCGGCGAGGTTCACCTGCTGCTTGGCGCGGAGGCGGCTGGTGCCGCCACCAACGGCAGGGGCCTACCTCCGGTCGCATGCTCTATAGTTGTCGATGGCCCGTTATGCTCTGCGCGGGAATCTCGTACCAACCCACCGGAGGTTCGGATGTTTCTGATTCAACGGCGTGAGGTGGCGGAACAACTGGTTCTCTGCGAACTTCACGAGCGGTTGAGTCAGCGGGAGTTGGCCGACCAGCTGCGCGCGACGATGGATCGGTTGACCGACCTCGCCGAACAGCACGGTGGGGTGGCGGGCCCGATTTTCACGATTTACCGGGATGAGGAGTTCGACCCGGAGAACATCGCGGTGGAGACCTGCGTGCCGATCCGGCAGGAGCCGACCGGACCGGTGGCCGCGACGGTACGCCGGGAGCCGGCACACCAGGAGGTGTTCGTACGGCTGACGAAGTCGCAGGCAGTGCCGCCGCAGGTCGGTGAGGCCTTCGCAGCGGTGGCGGATTACGTCGAACAGCAGGGCCTGGTGGAGGTGGACGCGGCCCGCGAGGTGTACTTCACCGACTTCATCGCGGCCGACCCGGACGACCTGGTGATGGATGTCGCGTTCGTCGTCAAGTAGGTGTCGGGGCGCTACGCAGGGGCGTCCTGCGCTTGCTGCGTCGGCAGGTCGGCGACGAGCTGGTTGAAGTCGAAGTATCGCTCCATCGGCAGTTCGGCGAGCAGCTCGGTGACCGGCGTCCGGTACTTCTCGGCCATGTAGCGCTGGCTGCGTTCCCCACGATCGATCAGGACGTGCAGCGCCCGCTCGTGCGGTATGTGGATTGCTTTGGCCTGTCGGTTGAAGATGAAGTGGGCGCCGTCGCGGTGGAGTCGGTAGCCGAGGTCGAGGTCTTCGCCGCCCCAGGTGCGGAATTGTTCGTCGAATCCGCCGACGGCGCGTAGTTGGGCGGTGTCGGCGGAGATGTTGCAGGTCCAGAAGA
>NZ_PNOZ01000048.1:0-50052 GCF_002879555.1 Verrucosispora sp. ts21
GAGGGGGGTCAGGGGGTTGGTGAGGAGGGGGGTGAAGGCCAGTTCGGCGGCGCCGGTGAGGGTGGCGTCGTCGCCGAGGGCGGCGATGCGCAGCTTGACGTGTTCGCGGGCGACCGGCAGGACGTTGCGGGCGATGCGGGCACGGACCTGGTCGGCCGCGCCCGGGTACAGGTCGCACAGCATCCCGCCGAACACCACCATCCCGGGATTGAACAGATTGATCAGGTTCGCCACCCCGATGCCGAGCCAGTCACCGACGCGCCGCAGCGCCTCGCGGGCCGCCGGATCTCCCCGGTCGGCGTCGTCGGTCACCGCGCGGATCGCGTCGCGGCCGAACAGTTCGGCGGGCCGACCGGCGGCGTCGAGCAGGGCGCGCTCGCCGACCTCGGCCTCCAGGCAGCCGTACGAGCCGCACCCACAGGCCCGCCCGTCGTACGGGTTGACCACCATGTGCCCGACTTCGCAGCCGTAGCCGCCGTCGCCGCCCAGCAACCGACCACCGACGATGATCCCGCCGCCGACCCCGACGTCCCCGTGCAGGTAGATGAGGTTGTGCAGGCCGACGCCCGCGCCACGCTGGTGTTCGGCCTGCGCGCCCAGGTGCGCCTCGTTGCCCACCAGCACCGGCAGGCCGAGCCCGAGCCGGCGACCCAGTTCGGCGCCGAATGCCTGGTCGACCCAGCCCAGGTCGGGACCGAAGCGCACCATCCCGTCGCCGGGGCGGATCATCCCGCAGTACGACGCGCCCACGCCCACGCAGGTGGCCGACGGCGGCGCGGCGCGATGCAACTGGCGACCGAAGCGGGCCAGCACCTCCACCACCTGCGGCAGGTCGGGCCCGGCGCGGGGGCGTACCGCCTCACGACGGTCCAGGATGACGCCGCCCAGCCCGACCCGGGCGGCGACCAGCCGGTCCACCGCCACGTCGAAGGCGAGTACGTAGATCCGGTCGGAGGCGGGACGTACCAGCAGGGACGGTCGGCCGGCACGACCGGTGTCCGACGGGGACTCCTCCTCGACCAGGCCGACCCGGGCCAGCTCGGTGGTCAGCGCGCGGATGGTGCTGCGGTTGAGCCCCATCCGCGCGGCCAGGTCGGCACGGCAGAGCGGACCGTCCAGATGCACATGGCGCAGCAGTGTGCTGGCGTTGCGCCGACGGATCTCCTCCTGGACCACACCGATCCTCCGGCATCAGCGTCGATGCGGACACCCTGACGCGAGGCAGTGTGGTCAACAGCTGCCGTGGCGTCAAGGCGAGGGCCGGGCGACCCACCCACACCGAACCGTCAACGGCTCGTCCCGGCGCGACGCTTGTTGTAGACGTCGAACGCGACGGCTACGAGCAGCACCAGTCCCTTCACCACCGACTGCATCGACTGCTCGACGCCCATCAACTGCATGCCGTTGCTCATCACCGCCATGATGAGGCCACCCACCATGGCACCGACCACGGTGCCCACGCCACCGGTGACGGCCGCGCCGCCGATGAACGCCGCGGCGATCGCGTCCAGCTCGAACATGTTGCCGGCCGCCGGCTGCGCGCCGTTGGAGCGGGAGGAGAAGATGACGCCGGCCACCGCGGACAGGAAGCCCATGTTGACGAAGATCCAGAAGTTGACCGTACGGACCTTCACGCCCGACAGCATCGCCGCCGGCAGGTTGCCGCCGATCGCGTACACCTGCCGACCGAACACCGTACGCCGGGTGAGCAGCCCGTAGACCAGCACCAGCACGGCCAGGATGATCAGCACGATGGGCAGGCCCCGGGCGTTGGCCAGCTGCCAGGCGAACCACATGACCACGGCGCCGACCAGGACCATTCGCGCGACGAACAACGCGAACGACTCCACCGGCTGCTGGTAGCGGATCCGCGCGAGCCGGGTGCGGAAGCAGCTCACCACGTACCCGGCCACCGCGATGCCACCGATGAGCAGGGTGAAGGCGTCGTAGCCGTCGCCGCCGATCAGCCCGTTGAGGAAGCCGGCCGCGATCTGGTTGTACTCCGCCGGGAACGGCGACAGCGAGACGTTCTCGAGCACCCGCAGTGTCAGACCACGGAACAGCAGCATTCCGGCGAGCGTCACGATGAAGGCCGGGATGCCCACGTACGCGACCCAGAAGCCGTGCCACGCACCGACCGCGAGCCCGACGGCCACCGCCGCGAGCACCCCGAGCCACCAGGGTTGCCCCTGCCGGATGACGACCACGGCGGAGACCGCGCCGGTCAGCGCCACCACCGAGCCGACCGACAGGTCGATGTGCCCGCCGATGATCACGATGACCATGCCGATGGCGAGCACCAGGATGTACGAGTACTGAAGGACGATGTTGGTGATGTTGCCGGGGCTCAGCGAGAGACCGTCGGTGAGGAAGGCGAAGAGCGCGACGATGACGACGAGCGCCACGAAGATGCCGCTCTGCCGCAGATTGTTCATGATCAGCGTACGCGGGTCGCTGCTACCGACGTGCAGTGCGTCGGCGGGCGTACTCTCGGCCGACCCGCTCTTGTGCACCGAGGAGGGCTTGGTGCTGGTCATCTGACGGATTCCTTGTCCTTCGCCATGAGTTCCATGAGCTTCTCCTGGGTCGCCTCGGCCGCCGGCAGCACGCCGGTGATCCGGCCCGCCGACAGGGTGTAGATGCGGTCGCACATGCCCAGCAGTTCCGGCAGTTCGGACGAGATCATGATGACCGCCTTACCGTCGGCCACCAGTTGGTTGATGATCGTGTAGATCTCGAACTTCGCCCCGACGTCGATGCCCCGGGTCGGCTCGTCCAGGATCAACACGTCCGGATCCGTGAACAGCCACTTCGACAGGACGACCTTCTGCTGGTTGCCGCCGGAGAGCTTGCCCACCACGGACAGCACGCTCGGCGCCTTGATGTTCATGTCGCGCCGGCTGGTCTCGGCGACCCGGGTCTCCTCGTTGTCGTGCACCCATCCGGCGCGGGCCAGCCTGTGCAGCCCGGCCGATGACACGTTGTGCCGGATGTCGTCGATGAGGTTGAGGCCGAAGCGCTTGCGGTCCTCGGTCGCGTACGCGATGCCGTTGCCGATCGCCTCGGACACCGACCGTGCCCTGATCTCCTTGCCGTGCATGTACAGCCGACCGGAGATGTCCCGCCCGTACGAGCGCCCGAAGACGCTCATCGCCAACTCGGTACGGCCCGCCCCCATCAACCCGGCGATGCCGACCACCTCGCCGGCCCGTACGTCGAGGCTCGCGCCGTCGACGACCAGCCGGTCCTGGGTGGGATGCCGCACGGTCCAGTCCTCGATGCGCAGCACCTCCGCCCCCGGGGAGGAGACCCGGTCGGGGTAGAAGCTGTCCAGGTCACGGCCGACCATGCCGCGGATGATCCGCTCCTGGGTCACCTCGCCCGAGCCCATCTCCAGCCGCTCCACCGTGCGGCCGTCGCGCAGCACGGTGGTCGAGTCGGCGATGGAGGTGATCTCGTTGAGCTTGTGCGAGATCATGATGCAGGTGATGCCCTGGTCGCGCAGCCGGCGCATCAGGTTCAGCAGGTGCGCGGAGTCGACGTCGTTGAGCGCGGCCGTCGGCTCGTCCAGGATCAGCAGCTTGACCTCTTTGGACAGCGCCTTGGCGATTTCGACAAGTTGCTGTTTGCCGACGCCGAGCTGCACCACGGGGGTGACCGGGTTCTCGTGCAGGCCGACCGAGGCGAGCAGCCGCGCCGCCTCGGCGTTTGTGCGGTTCCAGTCGATCAGGCCGCTGCGGCCACGGCGTTCGTTGCCGAGGAAGATGTTCTCGGCGATGGAGAGGTACGGCACCAGGGCGAGTTCCTGGTGGATGATGACGATGCCGTGGGCCTCGCTGTCGCGGATGCCGCGGAAGTCCACCGGCTTGCCGTCGAGCAGGATCTCACCGGAATAGCTGCCCGTCGGGTAGACGCCCGACAGCACCTTCATCAGGGTGGACTTGCCGGCGCCGTTCTCACCGCAGATGGCGTGGATCTCGCCACGTCGTACGGCGAGGGTGACGTCCTGGAGCGCCGCCACCCCCGGGAAGGTCTTGGTGATGCGACGCATCTCGAGGATGTGGTCGTCCATGATCACCGTCCTGCGGTCTCGATCGTGGTGCGGGGCGAAATGGGGTGGTCCGGGCTCGGCGGCGGGCACCCGCCGCCGAGCCCGGGGAGTGCCGTCAGCCCTTGGCCTGGCCGGCGGCGACCTCCTCGGCGGTGAAGTATCCGGAGTCGATCAGGACCGGCTTGATGTCGTCCTTGAACACGGTCTGCACCGGCAGCAGGTACGACGGGACGACCTTGACCCCGTTGTTGTAGGTCTCGGTGTCGTTGGCCTGCGGCGTCTTGTCCTGGAGGAACGACTCACCGGCGACCACGGCCTGCTCGGCCAGCAGCCGGGTGTCCTTGAAGATCGTGGAACTCTGCACGCCGTCGTTGATCAGCTTGACCGAGGCGATCTCGGCGTCCTGTCCGGTCACCACCGGCATGTCGCCGCTGTAGCCGGCGTTCTGCAGGGCGGTGATGATGCCGCGCGACAGGCCGTCGTACGGCGAGAGCACCCCGGCGACCTTGCTGCCGTCGTTGTAGCTCGACGTCAGCAGGTCCTCCATCCGCTTCTGCGCGCCCTCCTGCTGCCAGCGCAGGATCGCCACCTGATCGATCTTGGTCTGACCGGACTTCACCTTCAGCGTGCCGGCGTCGATGAACGGCTTGAGGGTTTCCATGGCGCCGTTGAAGAAGAAGTGGGCGTTGTTGTCGTCGAGTGACCCGGCGAACAGTTCGATGTTGAACGGCCCGGTCGCCTCGCCCTTCCCGCCGTCCTTGGTCTGCAGGCCCAGACCGACGAGAAGCGCGGTGGCCTGTGCCACGCCGACCTTGAAGTTGTCGAAGCTGACGTAGAAGTCGACGTTCGGGCTGTCCCGGATGAGGCGGTCGTAGGCGATGACCGGGATCTTGGCGTCGGCCGCCGCCTGCAACTGTCCGCTGAGCGCCGTGCCGTCGATCGCCGCGATGATCAGCACATCGGCACCACGGGTGATCATCTGGTCGACCTGCTGCGACTGGGTGGGGATGTCGTCGCCGGCGTACTGAAGGTCCACCTTGTAGCCCTTGGCCTCCAGCTTCTCCTTGACGGAGTTGCCGTCGGCGATCCACCGCTCGGAGGTCTGGGTGGGCATCGAGACGCCGATGGTCAGATCGCCGGGCTTGTCGCTGTCGTTGCCGCCACCACCGGCGCCGTCACCACTGCAGGCCGCCATGCTCAGCGCCAGGACGACGCTACCGAGAGCGGCCAGGATTTTTCTGCTCACTGGCTTCCCCAATCTGAACCCGCGCCGTCAGCCGGCTGCGTGGGTCGCACTTGGAGGCCAAGTGTTAGCGCTCACATGTAGCAGGTCAACACCTGCCCGGAAATCCAGCGGTCACGGTCTCGTAACGTTCCCACGACTCCTCCGATCAGCCAGGTAGCCGCAGGTCAGGGCGGGTGAAGGCGACGGGCGAAGCAGCATCTCATCGACACCTGAGGATGCCTCTGCGGCGTCGAACGCGACTCGCCGACGACCGCCGCGCAGCGCCCGAACGTCGCCCTGCGCCCCGTCGCGCACCGGGTGCGACATCGATGACCACAAAGGGTGACATCGGCGACCACAAGGGACGGCCGGACACGGTGAACCCGCGCAGGCAGCCTCGGGCCTCGACAGCCGCCTGTCCTTGACAGCACACCGACTCCCGGAAGATGCTCTGCTAAATCAGTTTAGCGACTGCATCCCCGGCTCCCCTGAGCAGTTGTCAGCACGCGCGGGCCAGTCGCACCCCACCAGGGAGGATCGATGAGACTGCGCAGGGCGCTGATCGCCGTCGCCGCGGCGCTGGCGATCGGCATGTCCGGTACGGCCTACGCCGCAGCCGGCGACCGGGGCGGTGCCGGCGGCATCGCCGGCATCACCCCCATCACCACCGTCTACACCTACGGTCAGAAGGTCTCGGCCGTCGCCGTCGAGTACCCCGCCACTGTCAACCCGCGCACCCTGGACACCTCGACCTTCGCGGTGTCCGACACCACGTACAACTTCCGCTTCAACCCGATCGAAGACCTGCCGAAGCTGGCGGAGCGGACGGTCACCCACACCTACACCAACGACGCCCCGACCGTCCGCGCCGACCGCCGGTCGGTGCCGGGGCGGTACGTCATCGTGGAGTTGGACCCGGACGAGAACCTCGGCTGGACCGTCGTGCTCTCCAAGTGCCCGACCTTCCTGTGCCACGTCAAGGTCAACGATGACCTGCCCACCCGGGTGGTCCAGCGCAAGGACGTCCACGCCCAGCCGGGCAACGGCAAGGGCAAGGGCCCGGTGCTGGCCAAGGCGGCGCCGAGCACCGCGCACCGGGTCACCGAGAAGGCCGTCAACCTGCTCGTCGACGACTTCCGGTACGGCTCGTACCTCAACGGCGGCATGGTGCTGCCGTACCACTACCACCTGCCGAAGAACTACCAGCCCGGCAGGACGTACCCGCTGATGGTGGTGCTGCCCGGCCACGGCATGGGCTGGGACGGCGACAACCTGGGCGTGCAGATCGCCGCCGACATCCCGGCGACGGCCTGGTTGCAGTCGAGCTGGACCGGCAGCACCGAGGACGTCATCGTGCTGGCCCCGCAGAACCAGCGGGTCGGTCTGCCCGCCGAGGGGGACCTGCTGATCCGGTTGGTCGAGCAGTTCGTCAAGGACCACCCGGTGGACACCGGCCGGGTCTACGCCACCACCGTGTCGTACGGCTCGCGTCTGCTGTGGGAGGCGTTCGCCAAGCGGCCCGACCTGTTCACCGCCGGCCTGGTCACCGGTGGCTTCCAGATCAGCGCCGCCCAGGCGACCGCGATCGCCGCCGGTGAGGTGCCGCTCTGGATCACCCACGGGGTCAACGACCACCTGCTCAACATCTCGCTGGCCCGCAACACGCACGCCGCGCTGCGGGCGGCGTACGAGGCGCAGGGCACCTCGCCCGAGCGGACCGCCGAGCTGCTGCGCTACACCGAGTACGGCGACGAGGCGTTCTCGCTGCCGGACCACCACGCCGCCTACGGCCCGACGTACGAGGACAGCAGCATCCTGCGGTGGCTGCTGGCCCAGCGGTGACGCGTCGGTGAGGATCGGCTCCTGACGCAGCGCGCCGGCCGCGGCACCCCCGTGGTGCGCGGCCGGCGCGCCGCTTTCGATGGTCCGTGCCCGCCCGGCGGAGCGGGCACGGACGTTCCTGGGGCCGACCCGAACGTTCCTGGGGGCCGACCCGGACGTTGCTCAGCCGCCGATCGCGACGGCGAAGATGTGCATGGTCGGCACGTTGGCTGCCGGTCGCGCGCTGATGTTCGGCAGTTCGACCCGGCTCACCGGCTTGTTCTGCAACCCCACCCCGACGTAGTAGACGCAGGCGGCGACGTTGTGCCGCTGGTTGCCGGGCCGGTTCTGGTACGCCGTCACGATGGCGGCGGTGGCGCCGGAGTGCGGTCCGCCGTACCAGTCGGGGGTGCTCAACGTGAAGCTCTGCCGGCTGCCGTCGGCGTAGACCACCGTGGCCGTGCCCGACACCGCACCGTAGGTGCCGGTGGCGAGGAACCCGAGCGTACGACCCGTGCCGGTCACGCTTATCGACTGCCCTGAGGCGATGGCGTTGTCCGCGCCGCCGGGGGCCACATTCGGCCAACGGAAGTTCACGCCGTTGCGGCTCACGGTGCTGCCCGGGGTGACGCCGGCCTGGGCCAGTGCCTGCGCGGAGAGGCTGGCGCCGTTGCCGTCGAAGTTGGCCGCCCCGGTGTTGGAGTCGTTCGTGGTGCTGGCGTTGCTGAAGCTCTGCTCCAGCGTCGGTGCGGTCGCCGCCGAGCCGGTGGCCCGGTAGGTGCGTCCACCCTGCACGGTGACCTCGATCAGGTCGGTCTCGACGCGGGTGGTGCGGGCCGGCGTGCCGTCGGTGGTGTCGACGACGGTGAAGGTGCCGGTGAACATCCGACCGCGCAGGCGTACGGTGCCGGGCCGGTCCGGCCGCACGAGGATCTCGGTGGCCTGGCCGTTGCTCCAGGTGATGCCGACGGTGTGCCCGCCGCGCCCGCGCAGGCCACTGACCGAGCCGTTGGGCCAGGCGGCCGGCAGGGCGGGCAGCAGGTGCAGTTCACCGGCGTGGCTGTGCAGCAGCATCTCGGCGATGCCGGCGGTGGCGCCGAAGTTCCCGTCGATCTGGAACGGTGGGTGCAGGTCGAACATGTTGGGGGCGAGCCGGGCGGTGGTGGCCAGGTAGCGGATGAGGTCGTGGGCGCGGTTGCCTTCCTCGAGGCGGGCCCAGAAGTTGATTTTCCAGGCCAGCGACCAGCCGGTGCCGTCGTCGCCGCGGATCTCCAGGGTCCGGCGGGCGGCCTCGAACAGTTGCGGGGTGCCGCGCCGGGTGATCTGGTTGCTGGGGGCGAGGCCGTAGAGGTGCGAGACGTGCCGGTGGTTGCGTTCGGTCTCCACCCAGTCGTAGAGCCACTCCATGATGTTGCCACGCGAGCCGATCCGGGTCGGGGCGAGCCGGTCGCGGGTGGCCCGGACCTGAGCCCGGAAGGTGGCATCGGTGTTGAGGATCTCGCTGGCTCGGGCACAGCCGTCGAAGAGATCCCGCAGGATCTGGTTGTCCATGGTAGGGCCGGCGCAGACGCTCGCGTCGGCATGGTGGCCGATCTCGGGTGAGTTCGACGGGTTGGTGACCAGGTAGCCGAGGCTCGGCTCGGTGACCAGGGTGTCGAGGAAGAACTGCGCGGCGCCCTTCATGGCGGGGTAGTTGGCGCGCAGGAAGTCCAGGTCGCCGGTGAACAGGTAGTGGTCCCAGATCATGGTGGCCAGCCACGCGCCGCCGGTCTGCCACATCCCCCAGAACGCGCCGTCGACCACCGACGATCCACGCCAGGCGTCGGTGTTGTGGTGGGTGACCCATCCCCCGGCCCCGTACTGCACCTGGGCGGTACGCGCGCCGCTGACGGTCAGGTCCTGGATCATCGAAAAGACCGGTTGGTAGCACTCGGACAGGTTCGTGGTGTCCGCCGGCCAGTAGTTCATCGGCAGGTTCGCGTTGATCGTGTACTTCGAATCCCAGGCCGGGGTCAGCGAGTCGTTCCAGATGCCCTGGAGGTTCGCCGGTTGGGTGCCCGGCCGCGACGAGGAGATCAGCAGGTACCGGCCGTACTGGAAGAGCAGGGCCGAGAACTGCGGGTCGTTCACCGAGTTGTGCTGGGCGATCCGTACGTCCGTCGGCTGGTCCGCCGCCGAGGTACGCCCCAGGTCGAGACTGACCCGACCGAACAGCGCCTGGTAGTCGGCGACGTGTCTGGCGCGCAGCTGGTCGTAGCTGCTGGCCCGGGCCGCGGTGAGGTGCCGCCGCGCGATGCCCTGGTAGTCGCCGCCGACGTTGCGGAAGTTGACATAGCTGGAGCCGATCGAGATGAGCAGGGTCACGCTTGTGGCGCCGCTGACCCGCAGCGTCCCACCGGAACTGCTCACGGTGCCGCCGCTGACGGTGGCGTGCGCCAGCGCGAGGAACCGGACCGCCCCGGTCACGCCTTCCTGGTTACCGGAGACGCCGTCGAGAGCGATCGTGGCCCCGTCCGGACTGGACACGGTGGTCCGCTGCGGGCTGTCGAACGTCGCGGTGAAGGTGATCGAGGCGGACCGGTCGGCGGTCAACCGCATCGCGATGACCTGGTCCGGCGCGCTGGCGAAGACCTCCCGCTGGAAGCGCACCCCGTTCATCACGTAGCTGACGGAGGTGGTCGCGGTGGTGAGATCCAGCTGCCGGTTGTACTGCGAGGTGCCGCTGGCGTTGGCGAAGGCCAGCCGGAGGTTGCCGACCGTCTGGTAGGCCAGTTGTCCGACCGGGTTGCCGAGCATGGTCTGGTTGATCAGGTTCTGGGCCTGGGTCCACTGGTTGGCGAAGACCAGCCGCCGGATCTCCGCGAGCGAGCCCTGACCTCTGGGGTTGCTGGAGTCGTGCGGCCCACCGGCCCAGACGGTGTCCTCGTTGAGCTGGAGCCGTTCCGTGTCGCTGTTGCCGAACACCATGGCGCCCAGTCGGCCGTTGCCGATCGGCAACGCCCGCAGCCAGTCGGTGCCGGCAGAGCGGTCGTACCAGAGCGCGAGGTCGCCGGCCGCCAGCACCTGTGGGGGTGCCACCGAGTCGGCGCGGGCGACTGCGGTCCAGGGCAGCGGCAGCAGGGCACCCCCGGCGCCCGCCGCGCCGATCTTGAGGGCCTGCCGTCGGGTCAGGTCTGACATCGATCCTCCAAGGCGGTGACCGATCCCGGCCACCCGAAGCGCGCGGAAACACTGAATGAGGAATCAGCCCGTTGAAGCCAGCCGCGGCCGCGATGCGTCAGGTCGCCGGTAGCCTGCGAAACAGGCAGACATATGATGTGTTTCGGGAATGTTACTACCGCCTCAGGCAATAGGCAATGGTCGATATTTGTCTCGGACCTGCCGGATGGACCCGCGAAAACCGCTGCCAGTGGTGATTCTGGGGGAAGGAAGGCCCGACACCCGGACATGCCGAAGAGTGCGACCGGCGCAGCGTTCGCCGGTCGCTTACATCAGATGTTCATGGGTACGCTTTGCTGCGTCGGGGCTGTGTGGTGGCGGCTATGCGGTCGGGCCGCGACGGGCGTGCGGAATCCGGTCCACGTTGGCCAGCCGGACGAGTGCGGCGGTGCGCAGCACGACGGGCTCGTCGAGGGCCAGCCGGCGCGCATGCTCGACGAACAGGTCCGGTATCCGGTAGCGGGCCCCGCACTCGACGACCAGCCGGCGCTCCACCAGGTCGGCCAGGGTGCGCCGGGCGTGCACGAGGGTCAGGTTGCCAAGCGCCGCCGCCGCGCACACGTCGAAATCCGGGCCCGGATGCAGACCCAGACAGCGGAACAGCCGCCGCCGGCTGGCGGGCAGGGCGCGGTAGGCCAGGTCGAAGGCGGCCGTCGCGGCCCGCTGCTCCGCAGCCGCGTCGACCGGCTGACGGCGTACGCGGTCAAGCGCGACGAACGTGGCGGTGGTGGTACCGCCCGGCAGCCGCCCCGCGTACCTCACCCGGCCTGCCAGCCGCATGAAACCCCCTCCTACCAGCCGAATCCGGGGAGTGACCTCCGACTTCGACGGTGGCCGCACCGGCAACCACGGTGTCCTTCTCCTGTGTCGAGAGATAAAATGTTATCGATAACACTGCAGGAGTCAATGGCACGGCAGTTCAGCGGGCCAGCCAGCCGCCATCGACCGGGATGATCGTCCCGTGCAGATAGGCCGCGGCGTCGGAGGCCAGGAACACGGTGATCCCCGCGAGGTCCTCGGGCCGCCCCCAGCGTCCGGCCGGGATCCGTTCCAGGATCGCCTGGTTGCGTTCCGGCTGCTCGCGCAACGCCTGGGTGTTGTCCGTGCTGATGTAGCCCGGTGCGATGGCGTTGACGTTGACGCCGTGCCGCGCCCACTCGTTTGCCAACGCACGGGTCAGCCCGGCGATCCCCGACTTCGCCGCAGCGTAGCCGGGCACGGTGATGCCCCCCTGGAAGCTCAACATCGACGCGGTGAAGATGATCTTCCCGCTGCCCCGGGCCACCATGTCCCGACCGACCTCGCGGGCGAGCAGGAACGGCGCGGACAGGTCGACCTCCAGCACGTGGTCCCAGTCGGTGTCGGAGTGCTCGACAGCCGGCGCGCGGCGGATGGTGCCGGCGTTGTTGACCAGGATGTCCACCGGCCGGTCCCGCTGGCCGAGCCACCGCGCGAGCGCCCGGACGGCCTCGCGGTCGGACAGGTCCGCGCGGTACGGCACGAACGAACGCCCCTGCGCGCCGACCCGGGCCGCGACCTCGCTACCGGTCTCCTCCAGGGCGGCGCTCACGCCGATCACGTCGGCGCCGGCCGCGGCGAGCGCTTCGGCCATCGCCAGGCCGATGCCGCGGCGGCAGCCGGTCACCACGGCCAGCCGGCCACTGAGGTCGAACATCGTCACGCGTCTCCTCCACAGTCCACGAGCACCTTGACGTCGCCACCGGTGGCCAGTGCCTCGAACGCCTGCGCCACCTCGGTCAACGGCACGATGCGGGAGATCAGCCGGTCGGCCGGCACCTGACCACCGTGCACCAGACGGACCGCCTCGACGTAGTCCGCGCGCTCGTAGACGCGTACGCCGATCACCTCCAGCTCGCGCCAGAAGATCCGGTGCAGGTCCACCTCGCGGGGGGCGGGGTGGATCGCCACCACGACCAACCGCCCGCGTACGGCGAGCAGGTCCGTCGCCGTACGGACACCGGCGGCTGATCCGGACACCTCGTACACCACCTCGGCACCGGCGCCCCCGGTCACCTCGCGGACGTAGCCGGCGACGTCGACAGTCGCGGGATCCACCGCGGACAGGCCGAGGTCGGCGGCGAGTTGACGCCGCCGCGGGTCGAGTTCGAGCACGGTCACCTGGGCACCGGTCGTCCGCGCGACGGTGCCGATGAGCAGCCCGACCGGGCCGGCGCCGATGACCACCGCGTGTTCACCGGCGACCAGGCGGGACCGCCGTACGTCGTGCACGGCCACCGCGGTCGGCTCCACCAGCGCGGCGTGGGCCAGGGACAGCCCTTCGGGCAGCGGCACCAGGATCCGCGCCGGCACCGTCCAGGACCGCTGCATCGCACCGGGCGAGTCGATGCCGACGAAGTTGAGCCGGTGACAGATGTGGGTGTGCCCGGCACGGCAGGCGGGACAGTCGCCGCACCAGTCCAGCGGCATCACCGTCACCGGGTCCCCCACCCGGTGGCCCTCGACACCGGCGCCCAACTCCGCGATACGGCCCGACATCTCGTGTCCGATCACCGCCGGCCGCTGGACCCGCTGGTCCATCGCGCCGTGGGCAATGTGCAGGTCGGTGCCGCAGATCCCGGTGTAGGCGACCTCGATGCGGACCTGCCCGGGGCCGGGCGGCACCGGGTCGGCCTCCTTGACGACGAAGGTCTGGTCGCCGACGTAGTACGCGCTGCGGTTCACGCCGCCTCCTCGGTCAGGTGCTTGTCGACGGACGTGACCGGACGCCGGTCCCGCTGCCCGGGCGGCACGGCGGACCGCGACGACGACAAACGTCCGATGTCTCTATAGTGGTGGATGCTGGTACCGGTCACCGCCGGTGGATCCGAGCCGAGGGCGCGAGGCGGGCCGGTCCGAAGGGGGCGTGGATGGCACTTACCGACGACGCGATCGCGAAGATCCGGAGCATGATCCAGAGCGGTGAGTTGCCGCCGGGGGCCCGGCTGCCACCGGAACCACAACTGGCCGCCCAGATGGGGCTCTCCCGCAGCGGCGTCCGGGAGGCGGTGAAGGTGCTGGAGTCGGCCCGGGTGCTCGACGTACGGCGCGGTGACGGCACCTATGTCACAAGTCTCGCTCCGCGACTGCTGCTGGAAGGGCTGGGCCTGGCGGTCGAACTGCTGCGCGACGACACCCTGCTGGAGGTCATGGAGGTGCGCCGGATGCTGGAGCCGGTGGCCACCGGCCTGGCGGCGCTGCGGATGACCGACGCCCAACTCGACGAACTGGCCCAGATCCTGGAGGACATGCGGGCCGCGGCCGACGACGCCGAGAAGCTGATCCAGTTCGACACCGCCTTCCACCACACCGTCATCGCGACCACCGGCAACGAGACCCTCACCTCGCTGCTGGACGGGCTCTCCAGCCGTACGCTGCGGGCCCGGGTGTGGCGTGGCCTGATCGAGGGCAACGCGGCACACAAGACGATCGACGAACACCACGCCATCTATCTCGCCCTGCGTTCGCGGGACCAGCTGCTCGCCCAGGCCAGCGCGCTGATCCACGTGAACACCTCCGAGGCGTGGTTGCGTACGGTGCTCGCGGCCAACGCGGCGAAGGCCCAGCGACGCGCTCATCCGGGCGCTCCGGCGGGGCGGATCGACGGTACGGACAGTCCGTAGGTGCGTACCGCGGTGCCGGCGAAGATCTCGTTGCGCTGCCGGTCGGTGAGCGTCGGCAGGGCCGCCTCCAGGGCCCGCCGCACGCCCGGATAATCCGACCTGAGCAGGCACACCGGCCAGTCCGAGCCAAACATCAGACGATCCGCGCCGAGCTGTTTCACCGCCTCCTCGACGAACGGCCGCAGGTCGTCCGGCGTCCAGTGCGGCGCCGCCTCGGTCACCAGGCCGGAGAGCTTGGCGGTCACGTTCGGGTGGGCCGCCAGGTCGCCGAAGGGCGCACGCCACCGGCGCAGTCCCGCCGCACCCTCGTCGACGCGGGGCTTGCCGAGGTGGTCCAGGACGAACCGGAGTTCGGGCAGCGCCTGGGCCGCCCGGGCCGCGGCGGGCAGCTGATCGGCCCGGATCACCAGGTCGAACACCAGGCCGGCGGCGGCGATCTCGGCCAGTCCCCGGCGTACCTCGGGCCGATCGAGGTAGTCGGGGTCGGTCTCCCCCTGCACCTGCGAGCGGAGCCCGACCAGCAACTCGCCACCGCGCAGCCGCCGGTATCCGGCGATGGTCTCGGCGACGTCACCGCCGGCCACGTCGAGCCAGGCCACCACTCCCAGGATCGGCGCGGTGTCGGCGGCGTAGCCGAGGAACTCGGCCGCCTCGTCGCGATGGCAGCGACCACCCTCGACGAGCACCGTGCCGTACACCCCGGTCGCGCTCAGCTCGGCGGTCAGGTCCTCCGGTGTGAACGGCCGGCGGATGACCGCCAGCTCGGGCTCGTCGAGCCAGGTGTAGCCGCGTTCCGGCCGCCACAGGTGGTGATGCGCGTCGATGATCATGCCGGCGCTCCCGCCATGGTCGGGGCGGCCCACTCCGGGCCGTCGGGGTAGCGGTAGTCGGCAAGCGCGGCGGGCACGAGTTGGGCGCTCATGCCCGGCGCGGTGGGGGCCAGGTAACGGCCGTCGCTGATGCGTACCGGATCGACGAAGTGTTCGTGCAGGTGGTCGACGTACTCGATGGCCCGCTCGTCGGTGCTGCCGCTGAGCGCGACGAAGTCGAACATGGCCAGGTGCTGCACCAACTCGCACAGGCCCACGCCACCGGCGTGCGGGCAGACCGGCACCCCGAACTTGGCGGCAAGCAGCAGGATCGCCAGGTTCTCGTTGACGCCGGCGACCCGGCACGCGTCGATCTGCACCACGTCGACCGCGTCGGCCTGGAGCAACTGCTTGAACATCACCGCGTTGTGCACGTGCTCGCCGGTGGCCACCTTCACCGGTGCCAGGGCGGCGCGTACGGCGGCGTGGCCCAGCACGTCGTCGGGCGAGGTCGGCTCCTCGATCCAGTACGGGTCGAACACGGCCAGCTCACGCATCCACTCGATCGCCTCGGGTACGCCCCAGACCTGGTTGGCGTCCACCGCGATGCGCACGTGCGGCCCGACCGCCTGCCGGGCGATGCCCATCCGGCGGATGTCGTCGGCCAGGTTGCCGCCGACCTTGAGCTTGATCAGGCGGTACCCCGCGTCGACTGCCTCCCGGCACAGCCGGGCCAGCTTCTCGTCGTCGTAGCCGAGCCAGCCGGGTGTGGTGGTGTATGCCGGGTAGCCCTCGGTCCGCAGGATCCGCTCGCGCTCGGCGCGGCCGTCGGCGGCGGCCCGCAGCAGCGCCACCGCCTCCTGCTCGGTGAGGGCGTCGCGCAGGTAGCGGAAGTCCACCTGGGCCACGAGTTGTTCCGGGGTGAGGTCGGCCAGCAGCTTCCACAACGGCTGACCGGCCCGCCGGGCGGCCAGGTCCCATACCGCGTTGACCAGGCCGCCGGCGGCCATGTGCACCACGCCTTTCTCCGGGCCCAGCCAGCGGATCTGGCTGTCGCCGACGAGTCGCCGGGCCAACGCGCCGGGGTCGGCGACGAGCTCGTCGACCGACTGGCCGATCACCATGGCGGCCAACGACTGCACCGCCGCCACCTGGATCTCGGTGCCGCGCCCCACCGTGAAGACCAGACCGTGCCCCTCGGCCCCGGCGGTGGTACGCAGCAGCACGTACGCGGCGGAATAGTCCGGGAACGGGTTCATCGCGTCCGACCCGTCCCGGTGCCGGGAGGTGGGGAATCGTACGTCGATGGTCTCTACGGACGAGATGAGTTCAGTCACCGGGGCTCCTGTGGGATCGGACATCTGACCTGCCTGTGCCGGGTGCTCGCCGGTCGGGGCGCCGCAGCGGTGCACCTCATGTCTGGGCCTTGCCTCCGGTGATGCGGGAGACCACCAGGGCCACCAGGATGACCGTGCCGTTGAGGAAGTTGGTCCACTGTGCGGGCACACCGGCCAGCGTCAACACGTTGATGATCATGAACAGGAGCAGGACACCGGTGAAGGCGCCGAACACTGTGCCCTTGCCGCCGTTGAGGCTGACCCCACCGATGACGGCGGCGGCGAACACCTGGAAGATGGCGCCGCTGCCCTGCGCCGCGGGCACCGAGGCGAGCCGACCGCTGATCAGCAGCCCGGCCAGGGCGGCGAGCATGCTGGCGACGATCAGCGCGATCCACAGCACCCGGTCGGTACGGATGCCGGCGGCGCGGGCCGCGTCGACGTTGCCGCCGATGGCGTAGAGCGCCCGACCGGCCCGGGTGTAGCCCAGCACCACGATGCCGACGGCGAACAGCAGCAACGACACCCAGATCGACACCGGTACGCCGACCCAGCTCGCCGAGCCCAGGTAGGTCATCGACTCGGGCAGGGCGAAGAAGGTCTTGCCACCGGAGATGCCGGTCAGCAGTCCGCGCAGCACGATGAGCATGCCCAGCGTGACGATGAACCCGTTGAGGCCGAACCGGACGATGAGCAGGCCGTTGAAGGCGCCGACGAGGGCGCCGACGGCAAGCACGACCGGGACCGCCCAGGCCGACGGCAGCACGTCGAGCCCGAGGCCGCGGGTCAGGGCCGGGTCGATGACCAGCCAGGCGGCGATGCCGGGGGCGAGTCCGAAGGTGGATTCCAGGGACAGGTCCATCTTCCCGGTGATCAGCACGATCGTCTGGGCGAGCACCACTATCGCGATCTCCGACATGCTCTGCAGCACGTTGATGATGTTGTCGGAGCTGAGGAAGACCGGGTTGACGACGAAGCCGACGATCGCGACCGCGATGATCGCCGGCACCAGGGCCAGGTCCCGCAGTCGGGCGATGGCCAGCGTCCGCGACGGCGGCCCGGCCGACGGTGGTGGCGCGGCAGCCGGTGACGCGGCGGTGGACAGCGTCTCAGACATGGTGGAGATCCACCCCTTCCATGGCGGCTACCAGATCGTTGTCGCTCCAGCCGTGGGCCATCTCGCGGACGACCCGTCCCTGGAACATCACCAGCACGCGGTCGCAGATCCGCAGGTCGTCGACCTCGTCGGAGACGACGAGCACGGTGGTGCCGCGGCGTCGTACCTGCTCGACGACGCCGAGCAGGGTCTGCTT
Organism: Verrucosispora sp. ts21; assembly: GCF_002879555.1. Classification (NCBI taxonomy): domain Bacteria; kingdom Bacillati; phylum Actinomycetota; class Actinomycetes; order Micromonosporales; family Micromonosporaceae; genus Micromonospora; species Verrucosispora sp. ts21. Next base: position 17,417 of record NZ_PNOZ01000048.1, read on the forward strand.
GGACCGCACGTCGACACCGGCGGTCGGCGTGATGAGCACCAGCAGCTTCGGGTCACTGGCCAGCGCCCGGCCCATCACCACCTTCTGCTGGTTGCCGCCGGACAGCTCCGCGACGGGCACCTGCGGGCCGGCCGCCTTGATCGCGAGGTCGGCGATGCTCTGCCGGGCGAGGGCGTCGCGGCGCGCCGGGGAGATGAGACCCCGCCTGCCGACCCGGTGCGGCACGGTCATCGTGACGTTCTCCGCGATGGACAGCAGCGGCACCAGTCCCTCCCGGTGCCGGTCCTGCGGGACAAGACCCACGCCGGCGGCCAGCGCGTCGGGCACGCTGCCGGGACGCAACCGCCGGCCGTCGACGGTGATCGTCCCGCCCGCCGGGCGGGCCAGTCCGACGATCGCCTCGGCCACCTCGACCTTGCCGCTGCCGCCGCCACCGGCGATCCCGACGACCTCGCCGACCCTCGCCTCCAGCGACAGTTGCGCGCCGGAGGCGGTGACCAGGTCGCGTACCGACACCAGCACCGGCACCTCGCGCGACGGCGGCCGAGGTGCCGCCTCGGGCATGCTCACGTCCTCGCCCGTCATGGCCGCCACCAGCGCCGGCCGGCTCAGCTGCGCCACCGGGGCGGTCACGATGTGCCGGGCGTCGCGGAACACCGTCACCTGGTCGCAGATCTCGTAGATCTCCTGCAGGTGGTGGCTGATGAACAGAAACGTCACGCCCTGGGCGCGCAGGTCGCGGATGCGGGCGAACAACCGCCCGATGCCCGCGCCGTCCAGTTGGGCGGTCGGCTCGTCGAGGATGATGAACCGGGCCCCGAAGGACAGTGCCCGGGCGATCTCCACGAACTGCCGCTGCTCGACGGTGAGCGTCGCGGCGGGCTGGCGTACGTCGACGTCGACCGACCATTCGGCGAGCAGCTCCTGGGCCTGCCGGCGCAGGGTGTTCCAGCGGATCAGCCGGCCCGGCCCGCGGGCGTGCCGGTTGAGGAACAGGTTCTCCGCCACCGTCAGGGCCGGGATGATCGTCGACTTCTGGTAGACGCAGGCGACCTGCCGTCGCCATGCGTCGCGGTCGCCGAGCGGCGGTGCCGCAGCGCCGCCGAAGAGCACCCGGCCCTCGTCGGCCGCCTGCAGGCCGGTGAGGATGCCGACAAGCGTGGACTTGCCGGCACCGTTGCGCCCGACCAGGGCGTGGGTCTCCCCGCGCCGGACCACGATGCCGGCCTCGGACAGGGCCAGTGTCGATCCGAAGCGTTTGGTGACGTTCACCGCCTCGACGACGGGCTGGTCGTCGCCGACCGGCCCGTCGCTCGGGGCTTGCCGGGTGGCGCTCATCCGTTGTTGCCCCACAGCGAGGCGTCGTCGAACTTCGTGGTGGGCTCGCCGCCGATCGGCGCGCCGTCCAGGGTCACCAGCGGCGCTGGCAACTGGTCCTCCAGCAGCCCGTCACGCACCTGAATGATGGTGCTGCCGTGCTCGGTCGGGCCGGGCTGGAACGTCTTGCCCTCGATCGCCGCCTTGACGTACTCCAGCCCGTACTTGGCGTAGAGGTCGGCGGGCTGGCTGACAGTGGCGTCGATGAGACCCTCGCCGATGTTCTTCAGCTCCTCGGGGATGCCGTCGTTGGAGACCACGAAGACGTGCCTGGGGTCGGTCGGGGGCACCTGGAGACCGCGTTGCTTGAGGATCTGCAGCGTGCCGGAGAGGGCGAACGACGACTGCATGTAGATGCCCTTGATGTCCGGGTCGGAGGCGAACCGTGTCTGCAGCTTCGACGCCGCCACGTCCGCCTTCCAGTCGGTGGCCTCGCCGAAGACGGTGATGCCGGGGAAGTCCCGTTGCATGCACTCGTTGAACGCCTCGGTGCGGTCCCGGCCGTTGATCGAGTCGAGGCCGCCCTGGAGCATCACCACCTTGCCCTTGCCGCCGAGCTTGGTGCCGAGGAACTGGCAGGCCTTCGTCCCGTACGCGCGGTTGTCGGCGCGGACCACCATGAACACGTTGCCGGTGTCCGGTCGGGTGTCGATGGTGACCACCGGGATCTTCTTGTCGTCGAGCTGGGCCAGCGTGGGCGCGATGGCCGCGGTGTCCTGCGGCGCCATCACCACGCCCTTGACCCCCTGACTCATGAAGGTCTGGGTGTTCGAGATCAGGTTCGCGATGTCGTTCTGCGAGTTGGTGGTCTTCAGGTCGACCCCCAGCTCGGAGGCGAACTGCGGCACGTAGGTGATGTACGAGTTCCAGAAGTCGGTGTCGGAGCGCGGGTAGTCCACCCCGACGAGCAGTTCGGAGCCGGACCCGCCGGTCGCGTCGTTGCCGCAGCCGGCGGCGAAGGTGGCCGACGCGGCGAGCATCGTGGCCACCCCCATACCGAGCAGAGCCCTACGGTTCATTGCCGTTCCTCCATATCGGGAAGTCATCGACACGGTCGCGCCCGGGGACGGCGGCGACGCGGGTCGGACGGGGATGGCGAAGGATCAGACATCAAGGCGGCCTAGACATCGGACGTTATACGTTTCCGTGGCGTAACGTCAACGCCTCGATCCCGAGGCGGATGCGGCACTAGACACGCGGATCCGCGACGAAGACACGCCGATAGGTCTGATGATTGTGCGCGGTGACGACTCAGCGGGGCGAACGGTTCACCCGCCGATGTTGGCGGTCACAACCGGTCGCCGATCGACCACTGTTTCCCGTCGAAGAGGCGCTCCGGGAACGCTAACATCGACGCCCGGTGATTGTCAGCCCTCGTCCCGAATCGTCCCCGGGACGGCCCACCGAAGACCGACGTCACTGGCAGGCTGGGGGCATGAGTCGCCACATCCAAGTCACCTTCGACGCCCATGACCCGACGGCACTGTCGTCGTTCTGGCGGGACGTGCTGGGCTACGTACATCCGGGTCCGCCCGGGGTAGACCTGCCCGACGGCGCTGACCCGCTGGCCGCGTGGGACGACTTCCTCGCCCGACTCGGGGTGCCGCCGGAGCAGCGCAACACACGATCGGCCATCGAGGACCCGGACGGGCGCGGTCCCCGGCTGTTCTTCCAGCAGGTACCGGAGGACAAGGTCACCAAGAACCGGGTCCACCTCGACGTGCGGGTCGCGCCCGAATTGCAGGGCGACGAGCGGATGACCGCGCTGGAGGCCGAGTGTGATCGGCTGGTGGCGCTTGGCGCGAGCCGGCTACGCCGGGTCGAACCCGCGCCGCCGTTCGAGAGCGGCTTCATCGTGATGGCCGATCCGGAGGGCAACGAGTTCTGCCTGGACTGAACCGGCCACGAGGGGTGACGCCGACGCCACGGCCGGGGGGTGCGGCCGTGGCGTCGGGTGTCCTACTCCCCCAGGCAGTCGCGCACCGCGGCGCTGAGCAGGTTGGCTCGTTCGTCGTCGAAGCCGCCCATCTGGTTGACCACGTAAGCGAAGCCGACCTGGTGGGCGTCGTCACCGAAGGCCAGGTGCCCGCCGGCACCGTCGTGGCCGAAGCTGCGTGGCCCGAGCATCGGCCGGGGCAGCGAGTGCACGAGGAACCCGGTGCCCCACTGGTGTCCGGCGTCGGGGTGGCCGTACACCTGCTGGCCGGCGGCGCGGACGGCGATCGCGTCGTCGACGGACGCGGTGGTGAGCAGCGGGGGTCCGTCGATCTCCGACACGCAGGCGGCGTAGAGCCGGGCGAGGCTCTCGGCCGTGCTGACCGCGCCCGCGCCGGGGACCTGCGCCGCCTGGATGGCCGGGTCGTTGAAGCTGACCTCGTTGTTCTCGTCGGCCGGGAAGGGGAAAGCCCCGCCCATGGTGATGGCGCGTTCGGAGATCGGGTCGATCTCCGGGCCGGGGTCCCCGATCGGCCCCAGCATCCAGGCGACCGCGTCGCGTTCGGCGGCCGGCAGCCCGATCCAGGTACGCAGGCCGAGCGGCTCGGCGAGGGCCCGGGCGAACCAGACGCCGGGCAGCTCACCGGTGATCCGGCGGATCACCTCACCGATCAGCCAGCCGAAGGTGATCGGGTGATAGCTGTGCGCGGTGCCCGGCTTCCACAGTGGCGCCTGCACCTCGATCGCCTGGATCACCGGATCCCAGGCGAGCACTTCCTCCCGGGTGAAGGGCTTGTCCAGCGCCGACAGGCCGGACTGGTGGGTGAGCAGCCAGCGGACCGGGATCTCCGCCTTGCCGTTCTGGCCGAACTCGGGCCAGTAGCGGGTGACCGGGGCGTCCAGGTCCAGCCGGCCCTGCTGGACCAGCAGGTACGCGCAGATCGTCATGATCCCCTTGGTGCAGGAGAAGACGACGGCCGGTGTCCCGGCGGTCCACGGTCGCCCCGAGCGGGGGTCGGCCGACCCGCCGTGCAGGTCGACGACCTTGCGTCCGCGCCGGTAGACGGCGACCGCGGCGCCCACCTCCTGCCGGTGGGTGAAGTTGTCACGGAACACGTCGGCGACCCGGCCGAAGCCGTCGGCGACGTCACCGTGGATCTGGGTGTCGGTCAACCCGCTATCCCTTCACTGAGCCCTGAAGCAGGGCCTTGATGAACTGCCGCTGGAAGATCAGGAACACGATGAGTGTGGGGGTGAGGATCAACAACGACCCGGCGCACAGCAGCACCAGGTCCGTCCCCCACTGTCCCTGGAAAGCGCCGAGCGCACCAGCCATGGTCCGCTTGGTGGCATCGTCGACCATCACGATGGCGAGCAGGAACTGGTTCCAGGTCCAGAGGAACAGCAGGATCGTCAGCGAGGCGATCGCCGGGCGGGCCAGCGGCACGTGGATCCGCCAGAACAACTGCCAGGTGTTGCTGCCGTCGACCCGCGCCGCCTCGGACAGTTCGGCCGGCACGTTTGTGAAGTGCGCCCGCATCCAGAACACCGCGAACGGCATGTAGAGGCCGATCAGCGGCAGGATGATCGCCCAGCGGGTGTTGAGCAGGCCCAGGTCACGCATCTGGTAGTACAGCGGCGTGACCACCGCCTCGAAGGGCAGGGTCAGCCCGAGCAGCAGCAGTCCGAAGGCGATGTGACCGCCGGGTACCCGCAGGTGACCGAGGCCGAAGCCGGCCATTGTCGCGATGAGCACGCCGATCGGCACCACCCCGGCCACGATCAGCATGCTGGACTTGAGCAGGGCGCCCATGTTCGCGGCGGTGAAGGCGTCGGCGAAGTTGCTCCACTGTGGGTCCGACGGCCAGGCCAGACCGGTGGGTACGGTGCCGCGCGGTTGCAGCGCCGCCGACAGCATGCTCAGGAACGGCAGCAGGGTGACCACGACGAGTGCGATCAGGAAGATCCGCCCGCTCACCCGCTCGCTGCGACTTGTCAGGTTCATGGCTTCTCCCCTCGGGTCAGCCGCTGGATCGGCAGCACGCAGACCAGCACCAGCAGCATCAGCACCACGCCCAGGGCGGAGGCGAGCCCGACCTGCCGCTGGGAGAAGGCGAGCCGGTAGATCTCCAGGCCCGGCACGGTGGTCTGGATGCCCGGACCGCCGCTTGTGGAGATGTAGACGATGTCGAAGCTGGCCAGTGCCGCGATGACGGTCACCGTGAGGCAGACGCCGATCTCCTGGCGCAGGCTGGGCAGGGTCACCGCGAAGAACTCGCGGATCGGGCCGGCACCGTCCATCCGGGCCGCCTCATAGAGCGACGGGTCGATCTTGCTCATGCCGGTGACCAGCAGGATGGTGCAGAGGCCGAGCATGATCCAGGTCCCGATCACCCCGACCGCCGGCAGCGCGGTGCTGAACTCACCGAGCCAGGGACGGGTGACGCGGTCCAGGCCGACGGCCCGCAGCAGCTGGTTGACCAGGCCGTTGCTGGACAGCACCCAGCTCCAGGCGATGCCGGCCGCGACAAGCGGGATCACCTGCGGCAGGAACAGCACGGTACGGACCAGGGTGCCGCCCGGTCCGGTGGTGATCCGCCGTACCAGGCTGGCCACCAGCAGACCGAGCACGACCGGGATGAAGCTGAAGAAGATGATCAGGACGAACGCGTTCGTGATGATCTTCAGCAGGTCCCGGTCGGTGAAGACGGTCAGGTAGTTGTCGAACCCGACCCACTGGGCCGGCCCGATGCCGTTCCAGCGGTACAGCGAGTACTGCACGGTCAGCGCGAGCGGGCGCAGCACGAAGAAGCCGTACATGAGCAGAGCGGGCAGGACCCAGAGCCACCCGATCCACCTGGTCGGGCGACCCCTACGGTTTCGGCGCGCGGGTCGCGCCGGGTCCGCCCCGCCGGGCCGGGTCGCGGTGCCCGGCCCGGCGGGGACGCTGCCGAGGGCAGACGTCATCGGATTCCTTCCGTGGCTTCCCCGGCCCATGGGCCGGGGAAGAGGTCAGCGGGACAGTTCCTTCTCGTACTCGGCCTGCACCGCCTTGACGTAGCCCTGCGGGTTCTGCTGGCCGGCGATCAGCTTCTGCATCTCCGGGGTGATCGCCGAGGCGAAGATGCCGCCGGTGGCGTTGGCGGTGAAGTCGACGGCACCGTTGTCGGCGCCGAGCTGCTGCGAGGCCTTGAGGGTCTCGGCCAGCACGGTGCCCTCGCCCACGGCCGGCAGCGCCGACGTGCTCGGGCCGCCCGGGTGCGAGCCGCCGACGTTCACCGAGATCTCCCGGGCCTTGTCGTTGGTGTGCGCCCAGTTCAGGAAGTACGCGGCGGCGTCGGCGTTCTTGGCCTTGGCCCCGACGCCGAAGGTGTTCGGCGCGGACATCGCGACCCGCTTGGCGTCGGGGGTCTCACCCGGGAAGAGGAAGAAGCCGACGTTGCCGGCCATGTTCTTGTCCAGGTTCGCCGACTCCCAGTCGCCGTTGAACATGAACACGCCGTTGCCCTTCATGAACTCGCCCATCATCGCGGTGTAGTCGATGGCGTTGGCGTCCTTCGGGAAGTAGCCGGCCTGGGCCCACTTCTGGATGCTCTCGGTGGCCTTGAGCGCGGCCGGGGTGTCGAAGGTGGCACCCGGCTTCTGGAAGATCCAGTCGGCGATCTGCTGCGGGTCGCCGAACTGGTTCTGCAGCGCCTGGTGCGGGAAGTTGATGCCTGCGGTGTTCTTGTTGAACTGCATGATCGGCTGGAGGTTCGCCGCCTTGGCCTTGGCCAGCAGGTCCTCGAACTCGGCGATGGTGGCCGGCGGCTGGGTCATGCCGATCTGCTCGGCCTGCTTCTTGTTGTAGAACACGCCGGTGACGCTGTAGCCCAGCCCCATGCCGTAGAGGGAGCCGCTGCCACGCTGGGCGCCACCATCGGTGAGCCGCAGCTGCACCAGCTGGGAGGCGGGGAACTTGTCCCACCCATGGGCGTCGAAGTACGGGTCCAGGTTCTTCAGCAGGCCGTCCTTGACCAGGTCGACCATGGTGGGCAGCCGGATGATGTCGGGCGCGTTGTCCGAGGCCAGGACGCGCGGGGCGTTCTCCACGATGACGGTGAACTGGTCTTCGCGGACGTTGAACGTGACGTTCGGGTGCTGCTTGGTGAACTCGTCGGCGAGCGCCTTGGCCAGCGGGAAGCCGGTCTCGGCGTACATCTCCAAGGTGATCGGGTCGGTGCCGAGCTCGGTGCTGACCGCGGCGTCGGCATCGCCCGACGGGGTCTGCTCCGTGCCCGGAGCGCTACAGGCGGTGATGGTCAGGCCGGCGGTTAGCAGCGGCACGAGTAGTGCCAGCCGGCGTCGAGTGAACCTGGTCGAGAACTCCGGCACCTCAATGCTCCTTGACTCGTCCGCGTGCCTCGCCGTCTGACGGTCCGCGCGCCCCACGGATCGACCTTCGGCCGGGTGGGACGACGCGCCGGGACTCCGGCTCGCGGTATCCAATGACAAAATGGCGGATTACGTCCTCCGCCAGCGGCTCAACTACGTCGCTAAACTGATTTAGCAGAGCATGCGCGTGATGCCGGGCACTGTCAAGGAGCAGTTGGCAACGGTCCGGAAACAACCGGTTCACCTGGCGGGTCCGACGCCGGCCAGGCCGCCCGCCGGTGATCGGTCCTTTGCCGCAACGCATCATGATGGGACGGCGGCGCGCGACGGACCGCCGCGATCGGAGGACTGATGGGCCGCGACCGAGCAACCCTGGCCGATGTCGCCAAGCGGGCAGGGCTGTCCAAGACCGCCGCCTCGATGGTGCTCAACGGGCGGGAGGGCACCCGACTGTCCGCCGAGGCGCACCAGCGGGTCTTCGCCGCGGCCGAGGAACTCGGTTACCGGCCCAACGTGGCCGCGCGCAGTCTGCGTACCCGCAAGACCGCCACCATCGCGTTCGTCTCCGACATCGTGGCCACCACCCGCTTCGCCGGTGGCCTGATCCGCGGCGCGCTGGACGCCGCCCGCGAGCGCGACCACGTCCTGCTCATCACCGAGACCCAGGGCGACGCGACGTTCGAGCGGTACGCCATCGAGGCGATCCTGGACCGCCAGGTCGACGGCGTCATCTACGCCGCCATGGCCACCCGCCGCCTGTCCGTGCCGCCGGCGATCCTCAGTGGGCCGGTCGTGCTGCTCAACGCGACGAGCGCCGAGGACCTGCCCTGCGTGCTGCCCGACGACGAGGGGGCGGCCGCCGCGATCGCCGAGACCCTGCTCGGGTGCGGCCACCGGGACCGGATCGCACTGATCGGGCGCAACCGGCAGAAGGAACGTGATCCGGAGATCTCGCTGGCCGCCGAGGCCCGGTTGCGCGGCATCCGAGCCACCCTCGCCGCCGCCGGGGTCTCGCTGCTCGTCGAGAGCTTCTGTCCCGAGTGGCTGCCGGAACACGGCTACACCGCGACCCGGGCGCTGCTGGCCCGGCCGGACCGGCCGACCGCGATCATCTGCATGAACGACCGGCTCGCCTTCGGCGCGTACCAGGCGCTCGGCGAGGCGGGGTTGACCATCCCCGACGACATCTCGGTGATCTCCTTCGACGACGACCCCACCGCCTCGTGGTTGCGCCCGCGGCTGTCCACGGCCGCCCTGCCGCACGAGCAGATGGGGCGACGGGCGGTGGAGTTGCTGCTCGACGGCGAGGCCCCGGCGCAGTCGCTCGTGCCGATGCCGCTGCGGCGGCGCCGGTCGGTCGCCGCGCCGGCCGGCTCACCTGCTGCAGAGCACGACTGACGGCAGTGCGGTGCTAGCCGCTAAACCGATTTAGTGGTACGTTCCCCGCCATGCTACGTCTGCCCGACCACTGGGTGTGGGACAGCTGGTACGCCCAGGACGACGACGGTTCGTGGCACGCGTTCTTCCTGCGTGCCTCCCGGGCCCTGCTCGACCCGCACCGCCGCCACCGGCGCGCCTCGATCGGTCACGCCGTATCGGCGGACCTCCGCTCCTGGCGGCTCGTCCCCGACGCGCTGGTGCCCGCCGACTCCCCCGCCTGGGACGACCTGGCGACCTGGACCGGCTGCACGGTCCGTGGCCCGGACGGACGGTGGTACCTGTTCTACACAGGTGTCGGACGGGCGGAGGACGGTCTCGTCCAGCGCGTCGGCCTCGCCGTCTCCGACGACCTGATCACCTGGCACCGGCACGGCGACGGCCCGCTCGTGGAGGCCGACCCGACCTGGTACGAGCTGCTCGACCCCCAGATGTGGTACGAGCAGGCCTGGCGTGACCCGTGGGTGTTCCCGGACCCGGCCGGCGACGGCTGGCACATGCTCATCACCGCCCGGGCCAACCAGGGACCCGCCGCCGAACGCGGCGTCATCGGCCACGCCACCTCCCCGGACCTGCTGACCTGGACCGTCAAGCCGCCACTGTCCGCACCGGCCGGCTTCGGTCACCTCGAGGTGCCCCAGGTCGCCGTCGTGGACGGCCAGCCGCTGCTGCTGTTCTGCACCAACGCCGTCGCCGACGGCCCCGAGCACCAACTCTGGGTGGTGCCCGCCCCCACCGTCCAGGGCCCCTGGGACGTGGCCGCCGCGCAGCCGATCGCGCTGCCGAACCTGTACGCGCCACGGCTGGTGCCCGACGGCGACGGCTGGTCCCTGATCGGCTTCGTCGACCACGTCGACGGTGAGTTCGTCGGTGCGATCAGCGACCCGGTGCCCGTGCACTACCAGCCGGGCACCGGCCTGCTCCCCCGACTCCCCGCCGCCAGGACCAGCGGAGGCTGAGGTGCACACCAGCGACCCTTCCCCGACGGTCACCGTGCTCGGTGAGGCTGTCGTCGACCTGGTGCAGGACCCGGACGGCCGGTTCACCGCCCACCCGGGCGGCAGCCCGCTCAACGTGGCGGTCGGGCTGGCCCGGCTCGGCGTACCGGCCACGTTGCTCGCCCGCTTCTCTACCAGCCGGTTCGGTCGCCTCCTGCGCGCCCACGCCGACACCAACGGTGTCGACCTGCGTCACGCCGTCGACACCGACGATCCGGCCACCCTGGCGATCGCCTCGCTCGACGACGACGGAGTCGCCACGTACGACTTCTACGTCGACGGCACCGCCGACTGGCAGTGGCGCGACGCGGAGTTGTCCCCCGCGCTGACCGGCCGAGGCATCCTGCACACCGGTTCGCTGGCGGTGTTCCTCTCCCCCGGCGCCGACCGGGTGGCCGACGCCCTGCGTACCGCGCGGGCCCGAGGCACCCTGATCAGCATCGACCCGAACATCCGCGCCGGCCTGCTCGGTGGCCCCGCACCGGCCCGCGCCCGCGTCGAGCACCTGGCGCGACTGGCCCACCTGGTCAAGGCCAGCGAGGAGGACCTGGCCTGGCTCTACCCGGGTCGACCGGTCGAGGACGTGCTGCGGCACTGGCAGGACCTCGGGGTCACCCTCGCGGTGGTGACCCTGGGCGCCGGCGGTGCGCTCGCCGTGTCCGGCCCCCACCACTTCCGGCAGCCGGCTCCGGTCGTCGAGGTGGCCGACACCATCGGTGCCGGTGACGCGTTCACCGCCGGGCTGCTGGCGCAGCTGTCCCGCGCCGCACCCGGATGGCCTGACGCGGACATCGCCGCGGCCCTGCGGTACGCGGTCGAGGTCGCCGCCGTCACCTGCACCCGCCCGGGCGCCGACCCGCCGTACCGACACGAGCTGTCGAACCCTGATCAGCCGGGCACCTCGTCCTGACCACGCCGCGTCCGGTGCCCGCCATCGGAGCTGCCCGGGTTCACGGCTCGCCGGCACTCGTCGGGCCCTGCCGTCGGTCGGCCAGCGCGGACTCGATCCGGGGCAACAACGCAACGCCCACCGTGTAGGCGGCGAGCAGGCCGATGGCCGCCAGGGCGGGCAGGGACCGGCCGACCGGCAGCAGCAGTAGCGGCACCACGCTGACGAGCAGGTGCGCCAACCCGCCGTCACAGCCCGACAGTCTCCGCACCAGCAGCGTACTCATCAGGTAGAGCGAGGTCCCGCCGTAGAGCGCGACGGCGCCCGGCCAACCCAGCGGCTGACCACCCGGCTCGTCACCGGCGGAGACCACGGCGAGCACGTCCTCGAAGCCGAGCGCCGTGTAGATGACGCCGGCGAGCAGCGGCAGGTGCCCCAGGGAGTAGACGTCCGCGCCGACCCGGTCCCGCTGCGCGCCACGCGCGCGCAGCAGCGCCGTTTCGGCGACCGGGCTGACCCGGTCGAAGTGGACCGCCCACAGACAGGAGATCAGTACGAACCCGATCACTGCCGCAGCCAGCACCGTAGGCCTGGTGACCATGACGCCGACGCCGACGCCCACACCGGCCGCGAGGAACGACTCCCCCAGCGCGATGATCAGAATCAGGCCATGCCGTTCGGCGAAGTAGTCGGGACTGCGCAGCGGCCATCCACCGAACCGGTTCTGCACCACCCCGCGATCCCCGCCGACCTCGATCACGAACGCGAGCGCCCACAGCCCGGTCTGCGCCCAGCCGCCGTACACCGCACCGATCAACAGGGGCACCCAGGCCAGCACGCTCGCCATGGCGAAGCGCCGGAGCCGCAACCGCTGCATCGGCCCGCTCACCCAGTAGTAGAGCGACACGTGCACGGCGCGCATCAGCATGTACGACAGGGCCAGCAGCAGTGGCCCATCCAGACCCGGTCCGCTGGTCCAGGCTGCCGGCATGACCAGGGCCGCGACGAAAAGCCCCGCCATCGCCGCCAGTACCGCCAGGCGTACCGGTGGCAGGTCGACGCGCGTCTCGTTGCCCAGCCAGAGGTATCCGGACCAGGCGAACCAGAGCAGCATCAGCAGCAGCAGTCCGCGTCCCATCGCCACCGGGTCCGGTGGCTTGCCCATGAAGGCGACGATGCGGGTGAGGGCGAAGACGAAGACCAGGTCGAAGAAGATCTCGAAGGGGGTGACGGTGGGCACGCCCCGGCCGGGGGCCGGTCGGGGGATCCGCCAGCGCCGGCCCACAGCCAGGCCGGGTCAGCTGCGCGGGAAGGCGAGCGGGCCTCGGCCGGTGTCACTGCCGCCGGATGCCGGGCGGCAGGTCCGCTGCGCTGCACCCTGCCCGCTGCCGTACGCCATCCTCCGACGCCCCTCCCTCACCGCGACCTGCGGCTTTCCCGATGTTAGACAGGCACGGCACGGCGTCGGGACGGTTCGGCGGAAGGGGCGCTTCAGCCGGGTACGTGGGCTGCCGGTAGGCCGGTGTAGCGGCCTCGGTGGTAGAGCAGTGGTGAGCCGGTGCCGGCGCTGCGGAGCAGTTCCGGTTCGGCCAGCACGATGGCGTGACTGCCGACCCTGACCCGGTCGATCACCCGGCACAGCAGCCAGGCCAGCGCATCGGCCAGGACGGGTACGCCCTCCGGGCCGGGCTGCCAACGGGTCGGCGCCGCGAACCGGTTGATCCCGCTGGTGGCGAAGGTCCGCGCGAGTTGGTGCTGGTCGTGGGCGAGCAGGTGCACCCCGACATGCCGTGCCGCCGCCATGGTGGGCCAGCTCGACGAGCCGGTGTCCACGCAGAACGACACGACCGGCGGTCGGAGCGAGACGGCGGAGAAGGAGGTGGCGGTGAATCCGGCCAGCGGGGGGCCGGGCGCGGTGACCACGGTGACCGTGCTCGCCTGGTGACGCAGGAGGTTGCGGAGCTCCGCCACGTCGGCATCGACGGGCTCGAGATCGTCGGTGGGCGGCGCCATGGGGTACTCCCTACGCTCCGGGAACGGCCTCCGGTCAATAACCTACTGATCCGGTTGGTTATGTCGATATTCTGAGCCGGTCTACCGGACCATGACAAGTGGCGTCCAGATCCCGGACGGCTCTCCCCGTTTCGGCCGCAACAGCACGACGCTGTGGGTGCGTTTCCTGCTGCTCCAGCGACAAGAAACGCACCCACAGTGTTCAGCGGACGCCGCGCGCAGGGTGCGCGCCCCGGGTCACGAGGTGGTCGTGGCGAGGCTGGGTTCGGCGGTGCGCTGTTCCGGGGTGCTCACCGTCGTACTGGGGCTGCCCGGCGCGAGCTGCACCCGCACCTCGGAGTCGACCGCGATGCCCAGGGCGAGGAACTCGTTGCGGGTGAGCGTCACCGTCACCGGCTGACCGCCGGTCGTGGCCACGTCGACGCGGATCTCGAAACCGATCCGGGTCACCCGGGTCACCCGGGCGGCCACGCCGGTGGTGCCGTCGGAGAACAGTTGCAGGTCGTGCGGGCGCACCAACTGGTCGCCGAGCTGGGTGACCGGGCCGAGGAAGCGCATGACGAACTCGTTGGCCGGACGGTCGTACAGGTCGTCGGGCGAGCCGATCTGCTCCACCCGCCCCTCGTTGATCACCACGATCTCGTCGGCGACCTCCAGGGCCTCCTCCTGGTCGTGGGTGACGAAGACGGTGGTGACGTGCACCTCGTCGTGCAGCCGGCGCAGCCAGTCCCGCAACTCCTTGCGGACCTTGGCGTCCAGGGCGCCGAACGGCTCGTCGAGCAGCAGCACGGTCGGCTCGACGGCCAACGCCCGGGCCAACGCCATCCGCTGACGCTGCCCGCCGGAGAGCTGCGCGGGCAGGCGCTCGGCGAACTGTTCCAGGTGGACCAGGGCGAGCAGCTCGTCGACCCGCCGACGGATCTCGTCCTTGGGCCGCTTACGGATCTCCAGACCGAAGGCCACGTTGCGGCGTACGGTCAGGTGCTTGAACGCGGCGTAGTGCTGGAACACGAAGCCGACGTTGCGTTTCTGCGGCGGCAGACCGGTGGCGTCCACGCCCTCGATCTCCACCTTGCCGACATCGGCGCGCTCCAGGCCCGCGATGATCCGCAACAGGGTGGACTTGCCGCCACCGGACGGACCGAGCAGGGCGGTCAGGCGGCCGGACGGGATGCTCACCGACACGTCGTCCAGTGCGACGAAGTCGCCGAAACGCTTGCCGACGTTGACAATCTCGATGCTCAACGGTCTTCCTTCGGCCTCAGGACGGACACGACGATGATGCAGGCGACAGCGACGAGAGCCAGCAGGAACGCCGTCGCGTACGAGCCGCCCTTGTCGAAGTTCAGGTACTTCTCCTCGACGACGAGGGTGGCCGTACGGGTCTCGCCGAGCACGTTGCCGGAGACGACCTTCACCGCGCCGAACTCGCCCAGGGAACGGGCCAGGCTGAGCACGACGCCGTAGATCACGCCCCACTTGATCGCCGGCAGGGTGATCCGGCGGAACGTCTGCACGGCGTTGGCGCCGAGGCTGCGGGCGGCCTGTTCCTGCTCGTCGCCGATCTCCTGAAGGACCGGTACGACCTCCCGGATGACAAGCGGCAACGCCACGAACACGGTGGCCAGCACCATGCCCGGAGTGGCGAAGATGATCTGGAAGCCGGCCGCTTCGAGCGTCGGGCCGAACCAGCCCTCCCGACCGCCGTAGACAAGCACCAAGGCCAGACCGACGACGATGGGCGAAACCGACAGCGGCATGTCGAGCAGGGCGTTCAGCGTCCGCTTGCCGGGGAAGTCGTAGCGGACCAGCAGGATCGAGATGCCGACGCCGAACACCGTGTTGATCACGACGGCGGTCACCGCGATGACCACGGTCAGCCGCAGGGCGTGAGTGACGTCGGGATCGGTGAGAATGTCGCCCAGGCTGGTGAAGCCGTCGGCGAGGGCGTTGCGGCCGACCAGGTACAACGGCCAGGCCACCAGGAGGAACAGGTACGCGGTGACCACCGCGCGCAGCACGTACCGGCCGGGCCGGCGACCGACCGGGGTACGGGTGATCGAGTGTTCAGCCACGGCGTACCACCCTCCGCTGGATGACGTCGAGCACGATGATGACGGCCAACGAGATGGCCAGCAGCACCACCGCGACCGCCGCCGCGCTGTCGATGTTGTCGTTCTCGATGCTGCTGAGGATGCGTACGGAGGCCACCTCGGTGCGCATCGGCAGGTTGCCGGTGAGCAGCACCAGTGAGCCGTACTCGCCGACGGCGCGGGCGAACGACAACGCCGCGCCCGCGGCGATGGCCGGGGTGAGGCTCGGCAGCACGATGCGCCGGAAGGTGGTGTACCGGCTGGCTCCCAGCGACGCGGCGGCCTCCTCCACCTCCGGGTCGAGTTCGGCCAGCACCGGCTGCACGGTCCGGACGATGAACGGCAGGGTGACGAAGAGGAAGGCGAGGAAGACCGCGATCCGGGTGTTGGCGATGTTGACCCCGAGCGGGCTGGTCGGCCCGTACAGCGAGAGCAGCACCAGGCCGGCGACGATCGTCGGCAACGCGAACGGCACGTCGATGAGGATCTCCAGCGCCCGCTTGCCGAAGAACCTGTCGCGGACCAGCACCCAGGCGATCAGGGTGCCCATCACGATGTTGACCAGGGTGACGAGCAGGGCGGTGCCCACGGTCAGCCGGATGGTGGCGGCGGTCTGCTCGTTGGTCACCGACCGCCAGAAGCCGGCCCAGCCGCCCTCGGCGGCGGTCACCGCGACGGCGGCCAGCGGGATCAGCACGAGCAGGCTGAACCACACCATGGCCACGCCGAGGCCCAGCCCGGACACCCGGGTCAGCGGCAGGCCGCTCCGGACCGACCGGCGGGGGGCCGCCGGCCGGTCCGGAGCGAGGGTTGCCGAGGTCACTTCGCCTTCCCGGAGGCCGCGATGACCTTGGTGATGATGCCCTCGTTCTCGTCGAAGAACTTCTTGGACAGCGCCGACCAGCTCTCGAAGTCCGTGTCGACGGTGAGCAGCTTCTGCGGGGCCGGGAACGGGTTGGCCGGGTCGAGCGCGCCCTCGATGCCGCTGGTGTCGACGCCGTCGATGATCGGGCGGAAGCCGGTCAGGGCGAACTGCCGCTGGCCCTGCGGGCCGAGTACGAAGTCCAGCCACTCCTTCGCCTTCGGGTCCGCGTCCTTGAGGACGGCGCCCGGGTTCTGGATCAGGATGGTGGTGGGAGGCAGGATCCAGTCGAGATCCTCGCCGTTCTGCCGGGCCAGGATCGTCTCGTTCTCGTAGGCCAGCAGCACGTCACCGGTGCCACCGAGGAAGGTGGTGGTGGCGTCCCGGCCGCTGCCCGGCAGCGACACCACGTTGGCGAACAGCTTGGTGAGGAACTCCTCGGCCTGGGCGTCGGTGCCACCGTTGGCGGCGATGTGGCCCCAGGCGGCGAGGGCGTTCCAGCGGGCGGCGCCGGAGGAGGCCGGGTTGGGCGTGACGATGCCGATGCCGGGCTTGATCAGGTCGTCCCAGCCCTGGATGTTCTTGGGGTTGCCCTTGCGGACGGCCAGGACCACGACCGACGAGGAGACGATGCCCTTGTTCGGGCCGTCGTCCCAGCTCTCCTCGACCAGACCGGCGTCGACCAGGCGGGTCACGTCGCTGCTGACGGAGAAGTGCACGTAGTCGGCCTTGAGGCCGGAGACCACCGCCCGGCTCTGGTCGCCGGAGGCGCCGTAGGAGGACTTGAAGCGGACCCCCTTGCCGGCCTCGGTCTTGTTCCATTCCGCGGCGATGGCCTTGTTGGCCGCCTCGGGCACCGCGAATCCGACGATGTTCAAGGTGCTGGAGTCACTCGCCGAGGTGCCGCCGCCGCAGCCCGACAGGGCCAGGCCGGTGACCATGGCTGCAGCGATGGCCGTTCTGATCCGGAGCCTCATCGCAGGTGTCCTCCTCCAGTGCGCGCCCGCACTCTATATATCCGACCGACTAGATAGGGAATATGCCCGTTTTGGGCTACCAGCAGGAAAAGCAGCGTTGGATCGCGGTCACGGACCGGGCCTCGGTGCCCGGCCGACAACGGTGCGACGACGCGATCCCGACGCGCCCGGCTCACGCCGGCGCGGCAGCATCGATCGCCTGCCCGACCGCGCACCGAATATCCCACCAACTCGACAGGATTTCAAGCCTTAGTCCGGGACGGACCGGGTGCGGACCCGACCGGCGTGGGCATCCGCCGAGCGGTCGACGGGCACAAGCAGGTCGGCGAGGCTGGACCGGTCGACCACCCGCTCGATCGCGCGGTGCACCGACTGCCACACTTCACCCAGCCCGGCGGCCACCCCGTGATACGTCGCCACCTCGGCCGGGGCCCCCCGAACCGTGGTCAGCGGCCCGCCGGTGGCCCGCAGCACGTCACCGACGGTGATCTCCTCCGGTGCCCTGGTCAGCGCGTATCCACCGTCGGAACCGCGTGCGCTGTGCAGCAGACCGGCACGGCGCAGATCCAGCAGGATGCCCTGCAGGAAGGAGTACGGGATGTCTTGGCTGGCCGCGAGCGCCGCCGCCTTCACCAGGGCCGGGTGCTGCTGCGCCATCGCCAACATGGCTCGTACGGCGTAGTCCGATCGCGCTGACACGTACACGCCTACGTCCCCGGTGCCCTACATACTCCATCGAACATATAGGGATACTGGACAAGGTCGTACGGCGCGTCAAGTGCCATGGTGCCGGCGGAGGCGTCAGGAGACGCGCATCGCCCGTACGGCCTCTCCCGCGTACAGGCAGGCGGCCCGGTGCCCGGCGGCGACCTCGACGAGCGCCGGGTCGGTCTCGGCGCAGTCGGGTCGGGCCTGCGGGCAGCGGGTCCGGAACCGGCAGCCACTGGGCGGGTCGACCGGGCTGGGAATGTCCCCGCTGAGGATGACCCGCCGACGTTCCCGCTCGACCTGCGGATCCGCCACCGGAATCGCCGACAGCAGCGCGGCGGTGTACGGATGCGCGGGCTCCCGCCAGATCTGCGCCGGTGTGCCGCTCTCCACGATGCGACCCAGATACATCACCGCCATCCGGTCGCTCATGTGCTCGACGGCGGCCAGGTCGTGGGCGATGAACAGGTAGGTCAGTCCCAGGTCCCGTTGCAGCCCGCGCAGCAGATTCATGATCTGCGCCTGCACGCTGAGATCGAGCGAGGCGATCGGCTCGTCGAGGACGATCAGGTCCGGCTCGCCGGCGAGCGCGCGGGCGATACCCACCCGCTGCCGCTGGCCGCCGGAGAGCTCGTGCGGGTGCCGGTCGGCCAGGTCCCGTCGCAGACCCACCGCGTCGAGCAGTTCCTCGACGCGGCGACGACGAGCGGCGGAGCTGTCGACGAGCCGGTGCACGATCAACGGCTCGGCGATGCTGGACCCGACGGTACGGCGCGGGTCGAGCGACGCCTGCGGATCCTGGAACACCATGGCGACCCGACGCCGCAACGCCCGCAGCTGCCGACGTGACCAGCCGGTCACGTCCTGCCCGGCCACCCGGACACTGCCCGTGGTGGGATCGACCAGGCGCAGCAGCGCCAGACCGGTTGTCGACTTGCCGCTGCCCGACTCCCCCACCAGCCCCAGCGTCTCGCCCCGGCGTACCTGCAACGACACCCCGTCGACCGCCCGGACCACACCGGCCGAGGTCGGGAACCAGACCCGCAGGTCGTCGAGTTCGGCGACCACGTCGGTCGATCCCCGCTGCGTCGGCACCTGCACCTCACCGCGCTTCATCGGCCCTCCCCGTCGGGTCGCTGCGGGTAGAAGGTGCGGACGTGATGTGCGCCGGCAACCGGGACCAGCGGCGGCAGCTCGTGCTCGCATCGGGCGTCGCCGCGCACCGGGCAGCGGGGCCAGAAGGCACAGCCGGCAGGTAGGTCGTGCGGGCTGGGTGGCGCGCCGGCGATGGTGACCAGGTCGCCACCGCCGGCCCCCGGCTCGGGTCGGGCGGCGAGCAGAGCCGAGGTGTACGGGTGCCCCGGCCGGTCGAACACCGCCTCGACCGGCCCCTGTTCGACGATCCGCCCGGCGTACATCACCGCCACGGTGTCCGCGATGCCGGCGACCACGCCCAGGTCGTGGGTGATCCAGACGACCGCGGTGCCGAGGCGCTGTTGCAGGTCGGCGACCAGCTCGACGATCTGGGCCTGGGTGGTGACGTCCAGCGCGGTGGTCGGCTCGTCGGCGATCAGCAGATCCGGTTCGCAGGCCAACGCCATGGCGATGACCACCCGTTGGCGCATGCCGCCGGAGAACTGGTGCGGGTAGGCGTCCACCCGTTGCGCGGCCGACGGGATGCCGACCAGGTCGAGCAGCTCGATGGCGCGGGTGCGGGCGGCCCGCCGGGTCAACCCGAGATGTTCCTCGCCGGCCTCGGCGACCTGCCGACCCACGCTCAACACCGGATTGAGCGAGGTCATCGGATCCTGGAAGACGAACCCGACGTGCCGACCCCGCATCCGCCGCCGCCGATCCGCCGGCAACGCGGTGAAGTCCGACCCGAGCAGCCGTACGCTGCCGGTCACCCGGGCGGCGCGCGGCGCCAGGCCGGTGGCGGCGAGCACGCTCATGCTCTTGCCGCTGCCCGACTCGCCGACCAGGGCGAGGGTCTGCCCCGCCTGGACCGACCAGTCGACCCCGGCCACGGCGCGGGCCGGACCACGCCGGGTGCCGATGGTGACGGTGAGCCCCGACACGGCCAGTACGGCATCGCTCATCCGGTGCTCCTCCTGGCCTCGTTGACAGTCAACTGACGGGGGTCGAGCACGTCACGCAACGCGTCACCGACCAGGTTGAACGCCAGCACGGTGCAGAAGATGGCGGCACCCGGAAAGACACCCAGCCACCAGGCGTCGGTGACGAAACCCCGACCGTCGTAGAGCATCCGACCCCAGGCGGGGGCCGGCGGCTGCACCCCGAGACCGAGGAAGGACAGCGCCGCCTCGGACAGGATCGCGAAGGCCAGCGACAGCGACGTCTGCACGATCAGCGGCGCGGCGATGTTCGGCAACACGTGCCGACGCATGATCCGCAGGTCGGACGCGCCGATGGAAACCGCAGCCCGGACGAAGACCTGCTCCCGCACCGAGAGCACACCGGCCCGGGTGACCCGGGCGAAGATCGGCGTGTAGACCACCCCGATGGCGATCATCGCGGTGAGCAGGCCCGGCCCGAGCACCGCCACGATGGCCACCGCGAGCAGCAGCACCGGGAACGCGAACAGCACGTCCATGCAGCGCATCAGCAGGTTGTCCACCCAGCCCCGGTAGTAGCCGGCGAACAGGCCGAGGGTGACCCCGGCGAGCAGGGCGATGCCGACGCTGACCGCGCCGACCTGAAGGGACACCCGGGCGGCGACCATGACCCGGCTGAGCACGTCGCGGCCGAGTTCGTCGGTGCCGAACGGATGCGCCCAACTGGGCGCCTGCAGCATCCGGTCGACGTCCACGTCGTTGATGCCGGACGGTGCCAGCCACGGCCCGGCCACCCCGACCACGACCAGCAGCACCAGGACCGCGGTACCGGTCAGGGCCAGCGGGTCGTGGCGCAACGCCGACGCGGCACGCCGCAACTGCCCCTCGCTCGGGCTGACCGTCGGCGCGCTCATTTGACAGTGATCCTCGGGTCAAGGCGGGCATAGAGAATGTCCACCAACAGGTTGACCAGTAGGAACAGCGCCGCGACCAGCAACACCGCGCCCTGGAGTACGGGATAGTCGCGGGCCTGGACCGCGTCGAAGGTGAGCCGGCCGATGCCCGGCCAGGCGAACAGCACCTCGATCACGATCACCCCGCCGAGCAGGCTCGCCAACTGCACCGCCACCACGGTGACCACCGGGATCAGGGCGTTGCGCAGCACATGCCGCAACACCACCACCCGGGTCCGCAGTCCCTTCGCCTCGGCGGTACGGACGTAGTCCTCCGACAGCACCTCAAGCATCGACGAGCGGATGAACCGGGTCAGGATCGACGCGGTCACCAGGCCCACGGTCGCCGCCGGCAGGGCGACGTGCGACGCCCACCGGGCCGGGTCCTCGGTCAACGCCACGTACCCCGACGGCGGCAGCCAGCCGAGCACCCCGGCGAAGAGCAGGATGCCCATGATGCCCATCCAGAAATCCGGCACTGAGACACCGAACTGGCTGAACACCCGCGCCGCGTGGTCGACGAACGATCCGCTGCGCATGGCCGACACGATGCCCAACGGCAGGGCGATCACCAACGCGAACAGCACAGCGGTCACGGCCAGCGACAGCGTCGCGGGCAGTCGCTCCAACACGATGGCGGTGACCGGCCGACCGCTGCGGAAGCTGACCCCCAGGTCGCCGGTCAGCGCCCGCCGCAGATAGTCGAAGTACTGCACCACCAGGGGCTGGTCCAGCCCGGCCCGAGCCCGCAGCGCCTCGTAGGTCTGCGGGTCGAACCGGGTGCCCAGCGCCACCCGGACCGGGTCACCCGGCACCAGTTGCAGCAGCAGGAACACCACGAGGGTGACGCCGAGCAGCACCACACAGGACTGGAGCAGTCGGCGGATGACGAAGCGGGCCACCTGCGGTCCCCTGCCCGCTCACCGTGTCAACGCCACGTCGCGGAACCGGATCGCCCGGTCGGTGCGTACCTGATAGCCGGTGACCTGTTTCGACCAGCCCTGCGCCACGTCGGGGTTGTAGAGGTAGATGTAGCTGGCGTCGTCGACGATCTGCTTGGCCACCTGCTCGTACTGCTGCTTGCGGGCGCCCTGGTCGGTCTGCGTGCGGGCCCGGTCCAGCAGTTGGTCGACGGCGGGGTTGTTGTACTTGTGGAAGTTGAACGTGCCGCCGCTGTGGTGCTGGGCGTAGTAGAACTCGTCCGGGTCGATGTTGCCCAGCCAGCCGAGCATGAACGAGTCGAAGTTGCCGTTGCCCTGCTCGTCGAGCCACTGCGCGAAGTCCAGCGTACGGATCTTGACGTTGACGCCGATCGCTTCCAGCTGTGAGGCGATGACCTGGGCGGCGGTGACCGTCTCCGGGTACTCGCTCGTCACCATCAGGTCCATGGTCAGGTCACTGACCCCGGCCTGGTCGAGCAGCTGCCGGGCCTGGTTCACATCGTGCGAGTACGGGGCGTACTCGTAGTAGAAGGCGCTGTTCTGCGGAATCGCCGTCTGGTTGACCGTGGCCAACCCGAACTTGGCGGCCTTGGTGATCGCCTCGCGGTCCAGCGCGAACGCGATCGCCCGGCGCACGTTGACGTCGTCGTACGGCTTACGCGCCTGGTTGAGGGCCAGGTACCAGTAGTCCGTCGACGGCACCGACTCGACGGTCGGCTCGTCGCCGTCGAGCAGCGCGGGCACCTGCTGCGGGGGCAGGTTGTCGGTCCACTGCACCTCGTTGCCGCGCAGGTTCTGCAACGCCACCGTGGGGTCGCTGACGAAGGTGAACCGCACCCCGTCGAGCTTGGGCCGCTCACCCCAGTAGTTGTCGTTGCGGACCAACTGGATGTTGTCGCCGGAGGTGTAGCCGCCGATGGCGAAGGGTCCACTGCCGATCGGCTTGGTGGTGATCTCTCCGGACTCCACGTTGGCCTTCTGCACGATCGCCACCCCCTTGAAGCCGCCCAGGTTGGCCAGCAGATTCGGGGTGGGCGCGGACAGGGTGATGACCACGGTGGTCGGGTTCGACGCGGCCACCGACTTGACGGTGCCGAACTTGTACGCCGTGTTCAGCTTCTCGTCGATGATCCGGTTGTACGAGTAGACGACGTCCTCGGCGGTCAACGGCGTACCGTCGGAGAACTTGACCCCCTCGCGCAGGGTGAACGTCCAGGTCAGCTGGTCGTCGCTGGTGGTCCACTCGGTGGCCAGCGACGGCTGCATCTCCAGGTTCGCGTCCGGCTCCACCAGGGTGTCGAAGACGTTCTCCAGCACCTGGAAGCTGTAGTAGGCCGAGGTCTTGTGCGGGTCGAGCTGGTCGGGTTCACCACCGATGGCGGCGTTGAGGACACCGCCCGCGGCGGTCCCGTTCCCGCCGTCGACATCGACGCCCTCCCCCGCGCTGCACCCGGCCGCCGCGAGGAGCGTCAGCGCGAGTGTGGCCCCGGCCAACCGGAATCTGGTGCTGGACATGGTCCTCCCCCTGGATTCTGCTGCCTGCTGCCGGCCCCCACGCTAACCGCAAACCATCCGACCGGCAGGTTGGAGACCTGCAGTCGACGAGCATCGCCATCGAGATGTGACCTTGTGCGCGCCGGCCCGCCTCAGCCCGGGTCGCCGGCAGCGCAGTTGTTACTTGTCAATCGAACGGTGTACTCGGCGTCGTCGTGGGTGATGCCCGACGGCTGACCGTCGAACCACGTCTCCACCTTGCGCCATCCCGCACGCTGCTCATAGTGCAGGTGCGGGGCACCGGAATTGCCGGTGCTGCCGATCCGCCCGATCTGCTGCCCCTGGGCGACCCGCTGCCCGACCTGCACCATCGGCGGTTCCAGCAGGTGCAGGTACTGGGTCTCCCACCGCCCGCCGTGGTCGATCTTCACCCAGTAGCCGCCACCGCGGCCCCGAGGCCCGTCCGGATCCTCCGGCGTACGCCCACCGAGCGACCCGTTGATGCCCGCCACGGTCACCGTGCCCGCGTACGCGGCGAGCACCGGCTGCCCCCACGGATCACCGTCGAGGGGGAAGAAGTCCACGTCGTTGTCGCCGTGACCGGGATAGGTGCCCAACTGCCAGGTCTCCCCGCACCCCACCGGCATCTGGAACAACGGCCGCGGCCCCGGCGGCAACACCTGCGGCACCACGACGTACGCGACCGCGCCGAGCACCCCCACCAGCCCGACCACCAGCAGCAGCCAGGGCAGACGCCGACGGCGTCGCCGGTGTCCTCGAGGTCGGCCGGTCGTCACGCCCCGAAGCATTTCAGACGTCGACAACGCCACTCGCTTGCCCTACGGGAACAGCCCACGGCGGTCGCCGAGCCAGGTGGTGTGCAGGCCCTGTCGAGCTGAGAGCGAGAACGGATCGAGACGACCGGTTTCCAGCACGCACTGGAAGCGCCTTGTTCAGGACTATGCCGGCGTACTGTCCTGGGTGCCGGT
The DNA here is from genome assembly GCF_002879555.1 of Verrucosispora sp. ts21. Lineage (NCBI taxonomy): Bacteria > Bacillati > Actinomycetota > Actinomycetes > Micromonosporales > Micromonosporaceae > Micromonospora > Verrucosispora sp. ts21. Next base: position 41,532 of record NZ_PNOZ01000048.1, read on the forward strand.
GCGGGGGGAAGCGCGTTCGAACAGGCGTCGACGCTCGGCTGCCAGCACCTCTCGGACGAGTTCCGCCTCGGTGAGGTCCACTGCCTCCGGGCTTGAATCGGCCATGTCACTGACCCTGGCGAAATCGTCGAATATGCGGCGCTTGTCCGCCAACAGGTCGGCGATGCGTTGGTCGACGCCCTCGTCGGAGAGCAGCCGGTGAACCTGCACCGACTGCACCTGCCCCATCCGATGGGCGCGCGCGACAGCCTGCGCCTCGGTCGTCGGCTTGAGTTGAGGCTCGCAGATGACGACGACGGACGCGGACTGAATGTTGAGTCCCACGCCCCCAGCGACGATCTGGGCCACCAGGACGGCACCGTGTCGGGCAGCCGAGAACCGGTCCACCATCTGCTGGCGGTGGCTCGGCGGCACCGACCCGGTGAGTGGTCCGAACACCGGCCCGGGAAGGGACCGGGCGACCAGGTCGAGCACCTCCCTGAAGTGGGAGAACACGATGACTCGCCGCTCGTTGTCCTCCGCTTCGCGGACGATCTCGATGAGGCGTCTCAGCTTCGTGGACTGAGGCCCCTCAAGCACGGCCGCCTGGCGCATCTCCATGAAGTTGCCCCGCTGGACGGCCCCCCGATATCGGGACAGGTCCGCCTCGGACATCGGAAGCCATTCCTCAACCTCGATGAGTTGCGGAAGTTCGGTCAGCACGTCTTCCTGGTTACGACGCAGGTACGCGGGTGCGATCTGCCGCCGGAAGCGCTTGGGTGACAGATCGTTCGCGTCCACCGTGAGATCGGGGCGTACGTAGGAGGCAAGGTTGCGGAACTCGTCGACCTTGTTCTCCAGCGGCGTGCCCGTGAGCAGAATGGCCCGCTCAGCGCGCGCAATGAGCTCCTTCGTCCTCATCGTTCGCTGGGCGTACGGGTTCTTGATGTAGTGGGCCTCGTCCACCACGGCACAGGCCAACTGGCGGCACTTCTGTAGCTCCGACTCCCACCAGGCCAGGGTTTCGTACGTGGTGACGGCCACTCCACCGTCCCGCTGCCAGAGGCGGGCCGCGCGATCCCGCTCCGGGCCGTGGACCCGGTGCGGTCGCAACGTCGACTTGCCGCCGAGTTCGCGGATCCAGTTGGTCACCACGGAGGCTGGGCACACCACCAGGAAGTGGGTCTTTCCCCGGCTACGCAGATGGGCCAGGACAGCGATGGCCTCGACGGTCTTGCCGAGACCCATTTCGTCCCCAATGATCACCTTGCGTTGCACGAGGGCGAACCGGGCGGCGAAGCTCTGGTAGCCACGCAGCGAGGCGGTCAGGTGTTCGCCGTCGAGTGCCTGGTCACGGACGGCCTGAATGATCTCATCGGGAAGATCGCCGTGTGCCGCCTCCTCGTCGTCGGTGATGAAACCCAACTCGGCGAGCATCGCGAAGTAGTCGGCGGGTCGGGCGAGAAAGTCATCCCACGGGTCTGCCGACTTGCTCTGCCGGCCGGATGTGGTCGATATGCCGAGCAGTTCGGCCCGCCGCATGACGATCTGGATGCCCTCGCGCACCCCTGCGGCGGTGAGACCCCGGGTCGGAATCACGAGCAGGTGACTCGTGGCATGGTTCACGACCTTCGCCAGCGGCGCGAGTTCGGCGGCGCGTTCGAGGTCGGCTGCCGCCCCTCGGGTCTGCCGGTACGCGTCCCAGACGGCAAGGCTACGCAGCAGGTTCGTGGTTTCCGACCGACGGTGGCTGATGTCGATGCGGACCGGCATCTCGTCGTATGTCGTCTGCCAGATCGCACGGGCAGCGCCGATCATCCGTCGAGCCGAGGTCTCCCCCACCCCCGGAAGCGCCTGCAACGAGGTGCCGACGCGTAGCACGCCCTGCACGGTGGTGATGCCTGCCTCCGCGAGGGGCCCGAGCCGGAGCCGGTCGCGGGTGGCGGCCTTCAACGCCTCCACCGGCATCTCCTGCAACAGCCGTTCGACCTCGGCACGTCTGACCTTGTCACCGGCGTCGCGTGCAGCCGAGCGGTACGACTCCTCACCGGCCATCGCCTTGGCGACAGTGGCCAGCGCCTCCGGCAGGCCCTCGAAAACCGCCCGGGGCATGAGTTCCGGTTGCGGACCGGGCCGTCCGGTGACGAGGTCGAAGCGGAGAGCCGGGTGGAGCAGGTCGTCAATCCTGGCCCGGGCTGGGTCGAGGGGGGCGGTGTAGACGCCGAGCTGGGCTAGGCGCTGCGGTCCACCGGTCCCGATGATCTCCGCGTGCCTGCTCCGCAGGAACTCAGCCGCAGTGACCGCTGACTGCCGCCTTGCGGCCCCGGTGAAGAAGCGCCGCACACCGAGCAGGGGTACGACATCGGCGACGGCGCGAGGTACGTCGTTGGTGAGCAGACGCAGCAGGGCGCGATCGGCGTTCGTCGTCGCGGGTAGCATGGCCCGCTCCCACAGTCGGTGGACGAGAGTCCGGTCGCTGTCGGAGAGCGCGACTACCTGCCACGCGGGCTGCCCGGACCGGGTGACCACGACGCTGCGCGCGCGCAGGGCCGCCTCGGCACTGCCGGCGCTGTCCCAGACAGCCTGGTGCCAACCTTGGGCGTCCCCAGCGAGTTGACTCCATCGCTCGAAGTCCGCCGTGAGGCGGCGCATCTCTTCACGCTCGGTCTTGTTCATGCGCACCTGATGATCGAGGGATTGAGGACGGTACCGTAGTGCACCCTCCAACTCCTGTCGGTGGCTGTCGCAAAGCCGACGCCAGCGCCATAACGGCTGGTCGCGCGGCCTAGGTCGAGGCGACGCCGGCCGGTCGCGTCGATGACCACCGGTAGGCTCTCGCGAGCTGTCGTTGGGGAGGTGGCGGGTGCGGCTCGAGGAGCTTTCGTCAGGTGTCCGGTTGACCGGGGTGGTGCCCGGTGAGACCGTGTCGGTGCTCGCGGTGCAGTGGCATGGGCGTGATGCCGTGGAGCTGACCTACAAGACCCTTGACGGGGCTCTCCGCCAGCAGGTGATCTTCCGGGCCGACGAGGCCAAGCTGAGTCCCTCTGACGCGGGCAGTCGACCATTCGACGCCAGCGCCGAAGAGTTCCGGCTGGTCGCCGAGGCGCAGCGGATCTCCCTGGCCGGTCTGTTCGATCCGATGCTTGCGGTGGCGACCAGCGACGTGCAGCCTCTCCCCCACCAGATCCGGGCTGTCTACGGCGACATGCTCGACCGGACGCCGCTGCGCTTCCTACTGGCCGACGACCCGGGTGCCGGTAAGACCATCATGGCCGGCCTCTACATCAAGGAACTGCTGCTCCGAGACGATGTGCAGCGCTGTCTGATCGTGGCCCCCGGCGGACTCGTCGACCAGTGGCAGGACGAACTGTTCTTCAAGTTCGGCCTCCGCTTCGACATCCTGACCATGACGATGGTCGACGCCGCACTCGGATCGAACCTGTTCGAGCAGCACCCGCTCCTCATCGCCCGAATGGACCAGCTGGCCCGCAACGAGAATCTGGTGAGCCACCTTGACGAGGCCGACTTCGACCTAGTCGTGGTCGACGAGGCGCACCGGATGGGCGCGCACTACTTCGGCGGCAAGCTGACCAAGACCCGGCGCTTCCAGCTGGGGGAGAAGCTACGCGACCGCACCCGTCACCTGCTGCTGATGACAGCCACCCCACACGCCGGGAAGGAGGAGGATTTCCAGCTCTTCCTCACCCTGCTGGAGCGCGACGGTTTCGAGGGCAGGTTCAAGGCGGGGGTCCACAACCCCGACACCAGCGGCCTGATGCGGCGCATGGTCAAGGAGGATCTGCTCACCTTCGAGGGCAAGCCACTCTTCCCCGAGCGCATCGCCCAGACCGTGCCCTACGAACTCACCGCAGACGAACGGGACCTCTACGAGCGGGTCACCGAGTACGTACGCGAGGGAATGAACCGTGCCGCCCGGCTGGACGACAAACGCCGCAACACCGTGGGCTTCGCGCTCACCGTGCTCCAACGCCGACTGGCTTCCAGCCCGGAGGCGATCCATCAGTCGCTGGTCCGACGCGCCGGACGACTCAAGCGCCACCGAGACGAGCTGATCCATGGCCGTGTCGCGGGAGCAGGGCCGGTCCTGATCGACCCACGGGACTGGGACAGCGACGAGCGCAGCGCCGAAGAGGTCGAGCAGATCGAGGAGGAGTTGCTCGACGCGGCCACCGCAGCCCGCACCATCGAGGAACTCAACGCGGAACTGACCGACCTCGACAAGCTCATCGACTCCGCCCGCTGGGTCCGCAACCTCGACACCGACCGCAAATGGGTCGAGCTACGCAGGATCCTCGAAGACAACGACCTCATCCACCCCGGCGCCGAGAATCCTCGGAAGCTGATCATTTTCACCGAGCATCGGGACACACTCAACTATCTGGCTCGCAAGATCCGATCCCTGTTCGGTAAGCCGGAGGCCGTACAGGCCATCCATGGTGGGGTCCGACGCGTGGACCGGCGGGCCATCACCGAGGAGTTCACCAAGAACCCGGCCTGTCAGATCCTGCTGGCCACCGACGCGGCCGGTGAAGGCCTCAACCTTCAAGCCGCACACCTCATGGTCAACTACGACCTGCCATGGAACCCGAACCGCATCGAACAACGCTTCGGGCGAATCCACCGAATCGGCCAGATCGAGGTGTGCCGACTGTGGAACCTCGTCGCCGCGAACACCCGCGAGGGCGAGGTCTTCGCCCGGTTGCTGCAGAAGGTCGAAGAGCAGCGCAAGGCGTACGGGGGCAAGGTCTTCGACGTTCTGGGTTCGGCTTTCGACGAGACCCCGCTGCGGGACCTGCTCATCGAAGCCATCCGGTACGGCGACCTTCCGGAGACCCGGGCCAAGATGGAGAAGGTCATCGACGCCTCGGTCGCCAACGGCCTCAAGGAGCTTCTGGAGGAGCGGGCGCTGACCCGCGACGCGATGTCCGACGCCGATCTGACCCAGATGCAACGCCGCATGGAGGAGGCGCGGGCGCGTCGACTGCAACCGCACTACATCGAGTGGGCGTTCCGGTTCGCCTTCCAGCGCCTAGGTGGCCGGTTGGCCCGGCGTGAACGTGGCCGCTACGAGATCGGCCACGTCCCCCCGGCCATCCGCGCGGTGACCAAGCATGGCCCGGTGGCCAGCCGTTACGAGCGGGTCACCTTCGAACTCGACCACATCAGCGTGGCGGACCGGCCCCGCGCGGACCTGCTGGCCCCCGGGCATCCCCTGCACGACGCCGTGGCGGAGCTGATCATCAGTCAACTACGGCCCACCCTTGAACGCGGCACCGTGCTGGTCTCCCCCTCGGTCGAGGAGCCGACCTTGCTGGTCGGAGTGGTGGAGGAGGTCGTCGACGGCACCGAGGAGTGCATCGCCCGCCGCTTCGGCTACGCCTATGTCGACGCCACCGGCCAGGTCAGGCCCGCCGGCCCGGCACCGTACCTGGACTGCATGGCCGCCCCGCCCACCCCCGCGAAACGGCTGCCCTGGCTGGATGATGCCGAGGCCAAGGCCCGGACCTGGATCATCGGCCACCAGTTGAAGGACTACCTGGCAGAGGTCTCGCCGCGCCGCTTGGCCGAGATCGAGCGCACCCGCGCGCGGGTCGATCAGCGGCTTGTGCACGAGTCCAACCGGCTCATCAGCGAGGCGATGGCCGCCCGGGACAAGGAACAGGCCGGCATCAAGCCCGCGGAGAGCTCCGATGGCCTCTTGCGTAAGGCACAGGAACTCCAGGCCCGCCGGGAGTCGCGGCTGGCGTTGCTCGACCAGCAGGCCCGGTTAGCCACCAAGCCCCCGCGCATCATGACTGCCGCTCTGGTGCTGCCGTTGTCGGCGGTCGGTGCCGACATCCCCGCCGACGCTCCCATCCACGCCAAGGAGACGAGGGCCGTCGAACGGCGCGGAATCGAGTTGGTGCTCGCCACCGAGCGCGCACTCGGCCGTGATCCCCGGGAAGAGGCCTTCAACAACCCCGGGTACGACATCCTGTCCCTCCCCGCGGACGCCGGCCCGTCGGTCCGCATTGAGGTCAAGGCCCGCATCGAGGGCGCCGAGGACTTCTTCGTCACCCACAACGAGGTCATCACCGGCAAGAACGCCGCCCCCCACTACCGACTTGCTCTGGTCACCGTCAGCAAGGCGGGCCCCGAACATGACCAGGTGCGGTACGTCACCAACCCGTTCGCAGGGATCGACCTCGGCGACCTCGCCGCCACCGGCATCCGGATCAACTGGCCGAAAACCTGGGCGGGCGGCACCCCACCCTGCTGAGTTGTTGAGTTCGGCGCCGTTGCGTTGAGGGGCGCCAGACACGACCGCACGGCTCGCGAGTGGCCGTGCGCGGCCCCTGTCGCACCGGGAACTGCCGAGCACAAAGATCACGATCGGTCTTGCGCATTACCTACGCGCCTCCGCGTGGGGTCGGGCGACCCGGTCCGTCTCGGTAATCGCGAGGAAGCTCGACCCACTGTCGGCGCGCCTTGCTCACTCGGACTTGTGTTCCGGCTCAGCCACGTAGACGCCCTTACCTGGATGCCCCTCGACCAATTCCCTGTCCTTCAGAAGCGACATGACCCGGTGGATGGTGGAGATGTGCACGCCGTACTGCTCGGCAAGCTGACGTGTGGACGGCAGCTTCTCGCCCGGCGCACGCTCACCAGATTTGATCTGGCTTGTGATCTCGTTCGCTATGCGCCGGTAGTCAACTTTCTCGGTCGGCATATGGATCTCCGTCGGTTCCCTGGCTTCGGCACGCCAATCTGATCACGAAGGAACCTGTTCCAGCAAGTTTCATGATCTAGCTACATGTGCCTTGACCTACTCCAACATGTAGGAGTGGGTTCCATGCCGGGTCGGTTCCCTGGTTTCGGCAAACTCCTTGGTTCCGGCCCGCATACCCACCCCTGAGAGTGCTCCGCACGCACTGCGGTGGGCACCTACTCGATACAGGGCGGAAGGTTCCGAATGGTCAACCTCCTGGAAAGGCCGTCTGGTCCCTGCGGGCCATCGGACCGAAGCGCTGCGCCTGGATGTCATGCGGCGGCAGGCTGTGGATTGACGTTCGCCCTACTCGTCGGCGCGCGAACGGCAGAGCATGGGTAGGCCACGTTCGACTGATCCACAACGGGATCGCGCCGTGGAGAGTGAGGTGCCGGTCGGGCGGCGGGTGGCGTACTGGCGGGTGCGGCGGAGGATGTCGCAGCAGGTGTTCGCCGATCGGCTCGGCAAGTCGAAGAGCTGGGTGGACAAGGTCGAGCGGGGCGTACGGGCGCTGGACAAGGTCTCCACGTTGCGGGACATCGCCGCCGCCCTACGCATCGATCAGGCGATGCTGCTCGGGCAGGACAGTCGGCCCCTCGAGGTGACCACGCGGGTCGAGGGCGTGGAGTCGATCCGGGCGGCGCTGTGCGCGTACGACATCGCTTTTGATCGGCCGACGGCGCGCCGGAACCCGCCGGACGGGGCCGCGCTGGCTGGCTCGGTGGCGCACGCCTGGACCAGCTATCAGCTTGCCCGGTACCCGCCGCTGATCGGGTTGCTGCCCGAACTGGTGGCCGGCGCGCAGCGGGGGTATGCCCGTGAGCCGCAGGAGGGTCGGGTGTCGCTGGTGGAGGCGTACCGGGTGACCGCGTCGCTGCTGGTCAAGTTGGGTGAGGCCGAGTTGGGCTGGCTGGCCGCCGACCGGGCGATGAGCGTGGCGGCCGGTGATCCGATGCTGACGGCGGCGGCCACCGTGCAACTCGGTCAGGTGTTGCGGGCCGGAGGTCGGGCGCGGGAGGCGGGCCGGGCCACCCTCGCGGCCGCATACCGGATCGGTCAGGCCGATCCTGACCCGGCGCGACTGTCGTTGTGCGGGACGTTGCTCGTGCAGGCGGCGCTCGCGGCGGCCCGGCACGGCGACGAACCAGCCGTTGCCACCCGCCTGGACGAGGCCGCCGACCTGGCCGCCGAGGTCGGCGACGGGCACGACCACCAGCACACCGGCTTCGGACCGACGGCGGTGGCTCTCGCCGGGGTCACGGTCGCAGTCGAGTCGGGTACGACCGACGAGGCGATTGCCCGACACGAGGAGGCGATCGGGCGTGATGGTTGGCGATGGTTGCCGCCCGAGCATCGCGCCGCTCACCTGATCGATGTCGCCCGCGCGTACCTTCAGGATGCCGACCCGGTCGGCGCCACCCGGATGTTGTTGGAGGCCGACCGGATCGCGCCCGCCGAGGTACACCACCGGCCCGCCGCCCGGCAGGTGCTCGCCGACACCCTCCGCCACCCCGACGCGCCGTCCACGGTTCTCGCGCTCGCCGCCACCCTGGGGGTGACCCGAGGATGACCGCCCCCTTCCTGACCCTGGCCCAGATCCTCAACCGGCTCACCCTGACCGCCCGCTGGACCCTGCGTGACCACCAGCCCGGCCGGGACGGCCGCTGCCCCCTCTGCCGCGTCCCGGATTGCGCCCTGGCTGCCGCCGCCCGCGACGTGCTCACCACGATCAAGCAGACCCGCTGGGCCCCGCCCAACCCTCCCCACAACCCC